>CAXEUI010000166.1:0-3421 GCA_963999335.1 uncultured Candidatus Poseidoniales archaeon | reverse complement strand
TATGAGAATGTCTGGGTGTCAACAATAATCTCTACAGATTGGAAAGAACCCTCCCCCTCATATCGACGACATTTAGCAAAGCCACTGTCGAGGATGGGTAAGTCTGAAGGCTAAGAGGTCATGCAGGTCGCATGGACACTGCTGAGATTGGCACCTACGCCATGATCGCATTGATGGCTGGATTGCTCGTTTACATCTGGCGTATGCGACAGAGAAACATTGCGAATAGTCAGGATGAACCGGTCATAGCCGGTCAAGACGTGCTCGATGGCGCTGCCATAAATCCGGAACAATTCGACGAGCCCGATGATGATGCACTCGATGAAATGCATGATATCCTCGAAAAGGCCGCAGAGTCGCAGGGAATCACTTACGAGGAGTGAAACCCAGATCTGTAAGGGTGAATTTTTGTACATCATCGCCCATGTGTAGTTCACGAATTCTCTCTTCGTTCGCGCTTCTGTGTAAGAACCACGTATCACACCCCGCAAGATTGCCTCGTGCTTTCCATCCGCCCCCACTTGCATCCTCATAGGCGGCTGAAATTGCCAGTAACTCTACCTCCTTTTCGACGCATTCATCGATAAGCCCACCCATTGAATTGAGTAATTCAGCAGTTGCCTTTCCAGTATTGGCAGTCCAGTCATCGACGACGACGAGAGAGATATTGTTGAGTACATTCAGTAAACTGATAGCACTCAATATCCCCATTTCGATATTATCACCAACTGCGCTGAGATGCAACTTGGAGACCGCTGATGGAGAGACATTCTGAAAAATCTGTGAGAAACGCCCACTATCAGGAATCTCGTCGCAAATCCAGACCACATGATTGCCATCTGAGAGTGCATCACGAGCGTGTTGGAGGCCCCATGTCGTGCCGCCACACCCTGCCTCAACAGAAAGGTGGAGACAACCGGAACCAGATGGTAGCATGAACGCTCGTCTAAGTCTAGGTACATGAGGAGTGTGGCGACGCAATGGATATACGATTGGCCGTGTGTGGCGATTCATGGCGAAGGATGCGATTCTCGATGATCCGAAGGAACGCATTCCCCGCAGACCGTTGCCTTACTTCGACGAGCAGGATGATGATGTCGGCCTCATCGGGGGAATTACCAGTAGTGGTGGCATATTCCGAGTGGCATTCCTTGACACGAATCAGTTTGGACCACACGCTATGATTTTGATGCTCTTCGGATTTGCCGCCATCACGGGCGCGATTCTCTTCCTGCTCTCCCTCTGATTATGTTGAGAGTTGCTTTCTGGTTGTGGCCACTGCTTCATCCACCAGTTCAGCGGAGAGACCGATATGGTTTGCTGGATTGAACATTGCCTCCAATTGGTCGTTGTCAAACCGACTTGCAATCGCATCGACCTCACGACAGACATCGAGCAGGTGTCGACCGTTCGAGATGCAGTCCATACTGGCACTGCGTAGAATCTCATGCGACTCTTCACGAGGGATTCCAGCGTCGACAAGTTCAATCATGACCTTCTCAGCCATCACAAGTCCATTCTGGCTTTCGATATTCGCGCGCATATTGTCAGAATCTACCACACACTTGCCCATGACACGGTCACATTTCGCCAGCACATCATCAAGCAAGATAGCCGAATGTGAAAGGGTGAAGCGCTCTGCGCTGCTGTTGGCCAGATCCCTTTCGTGCCAAAGGAGTGCATTTTCGTATGAAGGGATGATGAATGAACGCACGATTCTCGCCAACCCACATGCATTCTCAGCAGTGATTGGATTTCGTTTATGGGCCATCGTACTGCTTCCGACCTGTTTTTCAGCATCGAACCATTCGCCGACTTCAGCAATCTCACTCCGCTGAAGATTCCGAATTTCCTGCAATAATTTCTCAACACTGGTTGCCACATTGGCCATCCATGAAACCCATTCGATGTATCGGTCGCGCCCCACCACTTGTGTCGTAACCAGAGGAACAGTCAAACCGAGATTCGTGAGAATCAATCGTTGCAATTCACGCGCATCATCACCTTGTGCAGCTCCAGTCCCCACAGCACCTAGGAATTTACCCGCACATACACGAGCGCGAATTTCATCAAGACGTACAAGGTGCCGACGGAATTCATCTAGAAATACGGCGATTTTGAGACCGAAGGTGATTGGGACAGCTGCTTGGCCATGCGTTCGGCCCAGCATCACGGTGTCCCGCTCTCGTTCTGCAAGATCAGCCAAAGTGGTCAGCAGTGTGCAGAGGATTTCTCTGTGGATATCGAAACTGTCCTTGATCTGCAATCCAACCGCGGTATCGACGATGTCATTGCTTGTCGCGCCCAAGTGAATACACCACCCTGCGTCTCCAGCGACTTCCGCCATTGCTTTGGTGAGGGCCATGATATCATGACGGGTCTCGTTCTCGATCTCATCGACTCGTTCGATTGTGACCGATTCTGGATTGGCGATGGCAGCCACAGCGGCATAATCGTCATCTGATATACGGCCGAGTTGATTGTGCGCCCAAATGAGTGCACGTTCAACGTCAAGTTGACGCGCATGGCGCCCTTCCTGGCTCCACACCATCTTGATGGGTTCACGACCATATCGATAATCGAGAGGGCTAACAGGCACCGTACCACTCAGTTGTGGGGCAAGGGGCGTCGGTTTTGAGGGTGCCGCTTTGAATCCCAATGGTCATCAGACGAGTTCCGCTCCCCAAATGTCCACCCATCCTCTCCGCCCAGTCCAATGGATTGTGTGCTGTGTTTTGATGGCAGATTTCATCCAAGGAGCATCCAGAACTGCAGTTTCGAATTCTCCGCCTTCCCCATCCACATTGAATCGGTGTTTCTTTGCCAGGTCATCCAATTCCGATACATCTGAATGGCTCAATATTCGACCCACCCACTCCTCGCCAAGACCTTCTGTTGTCACAGATGTGATCATAATTTGATGTCCGTGAGAAACCAATTCCCGCATGTGCGCATTCCCATCATGATGCCAAAGTGGGGTGAATGACCTGAGGTTGAGACGTGCACACATCTGCTCGATTCGAGTTTTTTGGTAATCGCTTCGAATCGCGCCCACGACCAATCCATGAATTGGACTTGTGGATCGCAATCTACGCAAATTGGAGGGCCATTTCCAACCATCTGGCCATATCGCCTCATTGATTTCTTCGTTGGACCAGATCTCAGAACGGGTTTTTCCGCTGCCATGTATTATGCTTTCCAGTGCATTTTCGAGAAGTTGCATTTCAGATTCTTCATCGCCCTCAATCGCGATGGGGAGCCATGGAATGTCAGCACTTGCTGCTTGCATTCCAGCCAATGCTGTGGTCGGCACTTGAAACATCATTGAATCGTCTCCAGTCACTCGAATCGTAACCAGTCCGGCGACCTCCCAGCCACGCAATGTAGCCCACCATGTGGAATAGGAGGAATCCTTCCCGCC
>CAXEUI010000165.1:0-3427 GCA_963999335.1 uncultured Candidatus Poseidoniales archaeon | reverse complement strand
CGGACAGGGTCAGCGACATCAATGTCATGATTCACAATCGTGACCATCTTCATGCTGCGATGTCCATCTAGAGCCGCAAGAATTGCTTTTTGACCATCACCCGAAGTTTTGGGGGTGATGCTCACAACAGCAGATAACCAGCCACATCCCCCCTCGGTCATGTGAACATCGTGACACTGAGTAACCTCGGAAACAGCCGCTTTGATTGTCGGTGCTCTCGGCAGCCCCATGAGCGCTTTATGTTCCGATTCAGCAGGAATCAATGCGTGGAAAATGGGGTTATTCCGATGATGGACAGAATTGATCCTGAATACGGGTTCCATCCTTTCTTCATCAATGGTACCTGTGATGTCGACATAGGGTCCCTCGACATCATCCTCAAGTGTGATTTCAGCAGCCATTGCATATTCTGCATTGGCAGGGACTGGAATCCCATTCTGCAATATGACGAACGGCAATGGAACACCGTAGAATCTCTCGTGTAACGAGGATGCGACAGTCAACTCATCGATGTGTTGATCGAATGACATTGCTGCAGCCAGTAATACGACAGGGTCACAACCGTTGACAATGGCAATAGGAATGGTCTCCCCATTTTGTCTTGCATTGTCCAGCATCGTTCGCAGATGACGAGGTACGAGTCGTGCGACGACATGCTCATCATCTCTCAACAGTTGTCGGTGAAATGATACATTTCTCTCTCCATCATATTCGGCGATTACGATGCTCGCCGACATATAGCGGCCCAAATCCTCCCGATAATGATGCGGAATAGGAAGTTTGGATAGTGAGACTGATCCTTGAGTATTCTCCAGCACAGGACCAGATGACACCGTGTTCAATGGCTGTGGATTGTCCATCGCCCAACCGAGGATGTCGATGAGTTCATCTGGCCCCACATCCAGACGAGAACACAAGCGTTCTCTGGATAGGACATTCATGGCTGCTGAATGACCCGGAGTCTCAGTGACATCTGCTACAATTAAATCATGTCCACGTTCTACTGAGAGGTCAAACAATCCGTGAATACACGATACAGAATCGCTGGGTATGAAGGCCCCTCCAAGATGGTCACGAAAGGCCATGATTGAGTCGGAGGGGGACAAACGTATGATAATTAGGGGTGTTTGAACTCAATTTCGCGCCGGCGTGTGCTGATTCTCACCCGTCACGCTCATATACGGAGGGTCGGTCGCCGGATTGCTCCGTAGGAGAGGTACTGCACATGGGTCGCGGATTGTTCTCAGGTCCTAAGATGAAGTCGGACCGTCTCAAGTTTCGATGGAAGGATAGCGGATTCAGAAAGCGTCAAGAGAAGCGTCGTCAAGGTGGAGTATTGAAACACGACCCACTGCAGGGCAGTTCTCAAGCCAAAGGAATTGTCATAGAGAAGATTGGTGTTGAGGCAAAACAACCCAACTCAGGCATCCGAAAGGGCGTAAAGGTCAGCCTCATTCGAAGCGGAAACAAACTCACCGCATTCGCGCCTGGAGATGGTGCGATAAATTTCATCGATGAACACGATGAAGTGATGGTCGAAGGTATCGGTGGCCGTCAAGGTCGATCATATGGTGACATCCCCGGAATCCGTTACAAGGTCATCCAGGTCAATGGCGTCTCACTCAATGAGATGGTCCGTGGACGCAAGGAAAAGCCAATTCGCTGAATGAGGTTGCATACATGTCTGACGAAGATATTGATGAACTGACTGCGGAGGAACCGACTCCCGAGGAACCTGTCGAGGAGGTAGACACCAGTCCAATCGCAGGAATCGGCACACTCGTATTCGGCAAATGGGATACTTCTGAAGTTACCTGTGAAGATCCAGGTATTGCCCCCTACATCAATCTACAAACTGTGGGCACACCTCATTCTGGAGGCCGTCATGCAAACGCATGGATGGGCAAGTCGAAACTTAGCGTGGTTGAGCGATTCATCAACGGATTGATGCGAACCGGTCGAAATGGTGGCAAGAAACAATATGCGGCCAAGGCGTTTGAGGATGCCCTCGATGTGATTCATGAGAGAACCAAAGAAAACCCACTACAGGCATTGGTCGATGCCATCACGCATGCAGCGCCCATGGAAGAAGTGACTCGCATCAAGTTCGGCGCCGTCTCACAGCCCAAGGCGGTCGACAGTGCCCCCAGCCGTCGATTGGATGTTGCACTCCGACATCTGTGTATGGGCAGCATCACTGCGACATACAAGTCCACAAAAACCCTCAAGGATGGAATCATCAGTGAAATCATGAAGGCGAAGGATGGCGATATTGCATCCTATGCTGTAGCGAAGAAGGAAGAAGTTCAGCGAATTGCAGCATCCGCTCGCTGAGTTCACACTCTCACACGCGGGTGCGCGCGCGTGCGTACAGGCGCATTTATCAACCAAGTTCAGGTCGGCGGACTCACCTAGGTGGTATCATGGGTCGTAAGGAAGACAACATCGCAAAGGCAACTGAAGTCATGCATCATCGTGACCAGATTCGCAACCTATGCATCGCAGCCCACATCGATCATGGAAAAACAACTTTGTCTGACAACCTCATTGCCGGAGCTGGCATGATGTCTGAAGAGCTTGCCGGCAAATCTAGAGTCTTGGATTTTGATGAGCAGGAATCGGCTCGCGGAATCACCATCAATGCAGCCAGTGCATCGATGGTTCACGCTATTCAGGATGTAGATAACGATGGTAACTTTCTCTGGATGGATGATGAAAATACGAAGCCAAAAACAACCGATTTCCTGATTAATCTCATAGATACACCTGGCCACGTTGACTTTGGTGGTGACGTCACACGAGCAATGCGTGCTGTAGACGGTTGTTTCATTTTGACATGCGCTGTTGAAGGTGCAATGCCACAAACAGAAACTGTGGTTCGTCAAGCTTTGAAGGAGAAGGTGAAGCCAATATTGTTCATCAATAAGGTTGACCGATTGATCAATGAGTTACAAGTTACACCTGAAGATATGATGGCTAGATTTGAACAACAAATTATTCGCGTCAACAAACTCATCAAGCAATTCGCACCGGACGAATACAAGAAGGAATGGCAAGTCAGTGTCATGGATGGTACCGTTGCCTTCGGATCTGCATACCATAATTGGGGCATTACCGTACCCTATATGCAGAAGTCCGGAATCAATTTCACACAAATTTTCGAATATTGCCACAATGAAGAACAGAAAGAATTGGCAAAGAAAGCACCCGTCCACGAAGTACTGCTTGATATGGCCGTAACAAAATTACCCAATCCAGTTCAGGCACAAAAATACCGAATTCCAAACATTTGGACAGGTGATTTGGAATCTATGGAAGGTAAATCAATGCTTGAATGTGATCCGAATGGCCCATTGGCCATGATGATTACCAAGATTTGGATGGACCCTCATGCTGGAGAAGTCGCTGTCGGCCGCATCTACTCAGG
>CAXEUI010000164.1:0-3444 GCA_963999335.1 uncultured Candidatus Poseidoniales archaeon | reverse complement strand
CGAAATATCCGCTGTCGGCGTGAATATGATGTACGGAAAAGCGAAAGCGATTGCTGAGGAAGATCTGAAATTTGTCATCATTCCATCGATCTTCATCCTCGGTGCGATGTTGACGATTGGATTGCGTGATTGGCGGACCGCTGCTGCAACCCTCGGTGGTGTTGTGCTGGTCATCTGTGCTGAAATAGGAGCCCTTGCCGCTTTGGGCTTCGAATTCTCGGTTCTCGATGGGATTGCATTGCCCATCATCATGGGTGTCGCTGTCGATGGTGCATTCTGGTATTCAAGGTCGTCCCGGGGTCGGGATGAGGTTCGTAGTATGCTCTTCCTCGCGATGATTACCACAATTGCGGCTGTTTCGTTGGCATTGTTTTCACCGATTCGGGCTCAGCGTTCACTGAGTTTGGTCATGGCGATTGGAATCTTTCTGGACTGGGTCTTGACACGTTTTGTTCTCGAAGAATTCTATCTGAAACGACGGATTGTACTGGATGATGCAGTGGCTGATTCTCCCTTATCCAGCCTTTCAGTGTCTTGGACGTGGCCTGTCGCTCTATTGGTGCTCGCCTCAATCGCGGTCATTTCACCACCTGGTGTGCATGTTCTGGAGGTGGAACAGTTCCTTCCTGCGGATGATCTGGCCTTAGAGGAAATGGAGAATCTACAATCGAAATATGTCCTCGCATCCAGTACGATTGCATGGATCGTGGTCGATGTTGAGGGAGACAGTTCAGAGGATTATCATAGCATCTTGAACCTTCAGCAACAATTGGGTCAACACCCCAGTGTCATTTCGCTGGAAACTGGGTTATTACAGAGCCCCATGGTCATTGGAGTGAGTGAGTCTGATGGAATGAATACGATTGATGGTGCTTCAGAGTCCGAAGGGGATTCGACTCTCTTCCAAGATCAGAGATTGCAGAAGAATGGCGTGACTACGGGAGTCTCTATTGCCGTGTTTATCGACGGAAGAGATTCGGATGCAGCAATGGAATTTTCAGATGATGTTGACGAATTGATTGCAGAAAACGGCATGACAGGCGTCGTTGGAGGTGATTTGCCCATCGGAGCCAAAGCGGCTGAGACCTTTGAGAATACGCGAGTGACGCAAATCCTTGCCGCAGGTGTAGCGATCTTCTTCGTGGCGTTCGTCTCTCTACGCGTACCCATTCAAGCTGCTCGTATTGCTGTGGGGGCAGTTGCGATTGGTGCTGCGGTCGATGGGATGGCGAGCATTTTCGGGGGACGAGGCGTGAACACCGCACTTGCAGTCCTGTTGGGGATGGGGTTCGCTGCGGATTATCTCTCTCATGCGAGTACAAAGCATCGTCCAACAAAATTGGATATGTCTGCGAGATGGTGGGCGGCACTATCCTCTGTTTCCGTGTTCTTCTTACTGGCAATGACCTCATTCCCACCGGCAAGGGACACCGGACGATTGCTCAGTGTCAGTATCCTATTTTCTGTGATATTGGCAACTTGCCTTGCGATGATGCACGGCAATGATGCGGTGGAATCGGAAGAATGATTCTCAGCGATCGGAAACCTGCATCTGCCATGCTCGTTCATCGAGTGAGGCAGAGAGTGTGCGCCGATCGAGGACCTCTTGGCCCTCTTCGGCCCTGAGGATGGTCTCACATGCAGCATGGGCAAGCGTTGCTGCATCATGCAGCGTAGCGCCCTGAGAAAGCGCCGCTGCCATTGCCACGGCAGCTGCATCGTGCAGACCGATGATTTGTCGGGCTTCATCCATCAGGCAAGGGATATGGTGCTCATCATCGGCCGTATACAGCCACAATCCATTGGCTCCGCCTAGCACGATCAAGGCTTCCCAATGGTACTTCTCAATGAGGTTTCGAGCGGTTTCCAATGAGGTTTCCACTCCGAGGCGGCGGCGCGTCAATTCAAGGCCTCGAATCTCGAAAAGAACACAGGTTGCACCTTCAGTGCGATTGAGTCCAGTCAATTTTGGGTCGCAGATGGTTGGAATGCCGTTTCCATTGGCAGCAGAGATGAGTTGTTGAGCGCCGACATCTGTGACGGCGCCCTTGTTGTAATCTGACAATACAAGGACATCAGCATCAGACAGTGAAGCGAGAGCGGCGACAGTCAGTCTCTGCGAAACGGCGGCTGGCATCTCATCTTGGGGTTCATCATCGATCTGCAAGAGCAATTGGTTCTGGTCGACGAGAGATTCACGGGCGCCATAGATTCGGGTCTTGACGATGGTCTGGCGGTTGGCCACAACACGAATTCCGTTGGTATCAATGCCTTCTTGCTTGAGATTGGATGCAAGTATTTGCCCCGCCTCATCGCCGCCGATGATGGTGAACAGATGTGGGTTCATTCCCAGGGACGCAAGACCTCGAGCGACGTGTGCTGCGGCTCCAGCGAATTCTTCGGTCGAAGTGACTTTGACAGCAGGCACAGGAGCTGTCGCATTCAATCGATTCGCCCAACCGTGAACATATCGGTCCAGTACCGAATCTCCAACCAGTGTCACATTTGTAGGGGGCATGTCATCGACCATCGCACGCAATCGTTTGAGGCGGTCAACCTCTGCTTGGATGATTTCATCAAGGACCCACGGCATCTTGCTCGCCCCTGCGAGTCGAAGGCGCTAATTCAACTTCGCCCGCACGACTCCGAGGATTGTCTTGTGTTCTTGGTCGGAAATGGACAGAGAATCTCGCATACTTTGCAGCATGTTTTCTTCATCATCACTCACTCGCCCATCCTCCCATGCTGCTTCTATGGCTGAACAATAGCCCTTCAATCGGTCATCCAGTCGATCACAGACCCAATCCAATTGCACATCGCGAGCAGAATCGAGGCCTAGCATGCCGGCGAGTGAATCAAGCATCGCTTGCTCATTGGCATCGACTTCGCCATCCTGCCATGCCACTTCGAGCATCTGTTGGTACAGGGAACTGTTCTCGGCATCAGGATCAATGCTCTCTTCGCGGACCCGCTTCTCAATCGGTTCGGTATCATATGGTTCAAGGCCGAGATACATGGCCATGTCATCCAGCATGGCTTGTTCATCTTTGGTGACAATGCCATCTGACCATGCAGTGCGCACAATATTGTCATAGACGGCAAGTCGGTGTTCAAGTGGTAAATCGCGCCCATCGAGTGGGGCAGGTTCTGCGATTTCACCTGCAATCGGTGGACGATAGGTTCCGGTACTGTCGATGTTACGCAAGACATCCAGCAAACCTGTGGCATGATTGTGAAGGGCTAGAACAGTCGTCTGTTCCCCATCCGCCTTGACGATGCGAGTGTGGATGTCGTCGACCAATTCGCTTGCAGCTTTGCGCCCCTCGGGGCTGAGGGCGTAAACACGACACCGTTGTTTTGCCCCCGCGACATGGCGTGTTTCCTCGTGAATGCGATCCTTTTCTCGAAGTTTCTTCAAGGTTCTTGGAAGGTGTTTTCGAGCGA
>CAXEUI010000163.1:0-3456 GCA_963999335.1 uncultured Candidatus Poseidoniales archaeon | reverse complement strand
GCCGGGCCACAGGCCAATGCCCGCCGCCGCCAGGCGAGCCCAGTCGAAAAGCTCGCCGGGATCGCGCTTGCGCCGGGGCGCCACGTCGGAATGGCCAACCACGTTGCGCGGCGGGATCGGGTGGCGGGCCAAGATGTCCCGGGCCAGGTCCTGAAGCGCCGCCATCTGGGCGTCGCGATGCACCTTGGCCAGAATCGAGGCGCCCGCAACGGCCAAGCAATGCAGATCGGCCCCATGTCTACTCTCCATCGACCAACCTTCCCATGGCCAATCATTCAAGCGACTGGCGACATTGTTGCCGAATCGTCTCGGATTCACATCACAAGCATCCAATTGGAGTACACCCCCTCCATCAACCTGCAATCTTCGAGCCAGAGATGCGAATAGGCTGACTTCGTGATCATTCAAATTGGTCATGGCCATGGCGCGGTCGATTTCAGCGGGTTGGGAGATGCACAATTCAAATTTCCATCCCCGTTCTACCGACTGTTCTCGAATCCACCCATCGAGTTCTTCTCGTTTTGATTCTGAGAGTAATTTTGAATCTGTCACTCCAGCATCATGCATGAGAGGCAAGTCTGCTTCAGGCAGACACAGTGCACCCACAACCAGCGGCCCAATGACCGGTCCTCTGCCGGCTTCATCAATGCCAATTCGCCACATGGGAGTCCTCACAGATCTAGATCGATATCGTCATCTCTTGACTTGCTCTTCGATTTTGCCGACTCTTTTCGCGGATGCCGAATCGTTCGTGACGGATAGGTTTCAGTCGGCGGCAATGCTTCGTTGGCTTCGTGGGGCTCTGAAACATCGAGTAAGTCTTCCGTCAAACTCTCAATCGCTTCATAGTCGGCCCTCTCATCATGATGCGCTAAAACAGTGTGGGCGGCTTCCATGACATCATCAGAAGGCGCAGGTCGTTCTCGTTTTGATTTCGACCTCATCTCAAAAGCCAACTTGAAGGCTGCTGCATCCATTTCAGGGCTAGTGGAAACTTCCGGCATCTCAACGTTCTTCTCACTGAATTTCCCCATCCAATCACCGACCTTCTCGGGTTCTAGATGTCTTGAAGCAATCATTTCGTCCCATTCAGTATCCTTTCGTTGACGATATACGACTGCTCGGTGTAGAACAACAGCACCCACCATGGTCACAATGATTGAGATTAGAATTTGATTCCAGTCATTCCAGAATGACTGCACACTATCGACGAATTCATTCCATGCACTTTCCTCTTCGATGTTCTCTGGAGGCCAATATTCCGCGAGTATTTCGTATTCAGTACGATTTGTGAAAATGATGTTGGGTTCAAGGGTACTCCGCATCTCAACGGTAATTTCCGCCGTTCTATTCAATTCTTGATTTCTAGGCAATTGCATCCAGGCCCTGAAGGTCACCGTGGCGCCCGGATGGATGTCATGGAGGATGAAATGATTGGGCGTCCAGTCGGCAATCTCCAAATCACTTGAAAATGGGGGAATCAATCCATATTCAGCGAAAATATTTGTTGATAATGTGACATCCAAACCATCGTCGGCATTGCCGATGTTTCTGAGTGTGTACGTTAGAGTAATATTGTCCATATCGTCCATCGTGATGTGCTCGGAATGAATCTCCCAATCGATGAGGGTCGCGACCTCAATCGTCGTGGAGACCGAGTCCATATCAATCCCATCCCCCGTCATCAATCGAAGTGTGGGTGTCAATTGGACTCCTGCAGCCAATCCATCCTCTACGATGTAAATGATTCCGACATCTGTAGATAGCCCGGGCTGTAGATTGAACACGGATTGAGCCACCTGCAGTTCAAGCGATTCGGGTAATTCCCATTCGATTTCGTAATCATCCGGATAATTGCCTGTATTCTGTATTCTGAATTCACTTGTGCAGAGATCGCCTGCATCCATCAGAGTACAATCATCGTCCATGAATTCAATCGTGGCACTCCGTTCACGGAGAATACTCACTTCGACCATTGCCGTGGAGATCTGCTGACTCGCCCCACTGCTCCATGTGCTGAATTCCACCCACATCGTACCCGTGGGGATGTTAGGAGCATCAAATTCCAATTGTACTGTACCTGTTTGATACGGCCCCAAATCTAGGACGTTGTACAGTTCCCAGATTTCAACAGACCACCCATTCTGGATGAATGAAATTGCGGGTTCATATCCTGGAATCGGCACTCCCTCGGCGCTGACAGGTCGAACCCGAACGCCCATGCTCTTCTCTTCATTGCCTAGATTTCGAACGGTCACAGGTACACGGACCTCCGTGCCGGGGTCCAGAGTTGCATTCTCCGGTTGCCAAGCCACCTCTCCTCCATTCCATGGCAGGACTTCCACTGTGAATGTCCAATTGGTGCCATTTCCATCGTGTTGACTCGTTGCGGTTACGGTGAAGGTATGTTTCGACCCTGCCAGCGGTAGACCGAGTTCCAGTTCTGGAACTTGTATTGAAAATTGAATCCAATGGAGGGAATCTGAATCCATTTCCAATTGGAATCCATTGGCTGGATCTCCATTGCCATAATTCCATGCCATCTCCCACCCCGTGTTGGTGTTGATGCGAATGTCCGCAATATCCGTGAATGAGGCATTGTTGGTGAGGTTCACTGTGAATCCTGAACCGCTTCCCGGATCGATCAGGACATTGGTTCCATCCGAACTTCCAAACCAGAGATTGCTAGGTTCCGAACCATTGTCTCCCCCATTTGTTGATTGTGCATCATCTGAATTGAACGCCCAATCGAAGGCGGCGTTAATGAGCGATCCGTCGGGAAAACTGGGGCTATGTCCCACGTTCACCAATTTCCAATGTGCGACTCTGTTTCCTTCTGTGCAACTGAGGTGCTCATGCTGCTCGGTATCGACGGCTTCGGCTCCAACCAAATCCAGTGTTCCTACCAACGTCGAGGTCACCTCACATCCAGAACGATCAGCCCAGAATGCAGCACCACCGGATGAAGAGGCATAGGCCTCTCCACCGATTTCGCCACCGTAGTAATCGATGACACTATCCGTGGTTCCGTGAGTGTTGATAATATTCGGATATCCTGTAAGATTGCAATGGCTGAAATCCCCATAAGTGGCGCCCGCGAAATTCACGATGGTATGGATTTTATTTCCAGCATCACAGGCCATTCTGTGCGACATGAAGCCTCCGTTTGAGTGACCAATCAGCATGACGCGCCCAGGATCAGCCCGCCAATGGGCCACCGCAGTGTCAATGAGTGACGAGAGATAACCCACGTCGTCAATGTTCTGACCATAAAAATCGCAGCAAGCTGGTGTACCATTCCAGAAATGTTTTCCCTCTGGATTTTCTGTTCCGAATGGTGTCAGAAGCAGATGTCGGTTTTCGGTGACACTATTGGGACCTTGGAAGTAGTCGTACACATACTCGGGATAATCTGAATATCCGTGCAATGCTATGACCAACGGCAGGAGTTCATCC
>CAXEUI010000162.1:0-3456 GCA_963999335.1 uncultured Candidatus Poseidoniales archaeon | reverse complement strand
TGCGCTATGCTCGGTCGCACTGATGAACCATGTCCCACCCCGTTGTCTTCGCGCAGGTGCCATCCGGTGATCGTCACGCCTGAACTGGAGGGGATGCGGGTAGAGGACTTCCTCAGGCGGATGTGGCCCGATGTCGATCATCGCAGCTTGAGGCAGTTGGTCGATGAGGGTGGTGTCCGGGTGAACTCGAAGAAGGCTCGAAGCCGCCAGCGCCTTTCGACCCAGCGGATGACTGGACACACCCCACAGGTCGCCCTCCTCTTTTTGGCCAATCTCATTGGGCACGAACCCATCAATGATGATCAGACGATCAAAACCACCCTCCACGAACCACTTGAGAACGGTCTCAGCGAACTTGACATCGTAGGCGGCGGGGAACTGGATCTCTGAGGTGAACACGCCGACACCCTCACCCTGATAGACGCGGACGGGGTGCTTGGGAATCGATTCCTGCACCAGAGCCATCGCCGGGAAGTTCTCATCGAGAACGGTGCCCATCTGCTCCAGATCCCAAGCGCGAATCATGTGGCTGGCCGCAATCACACCGACCATTCCGGTGCTTGAGAAACC
Source organism: uncultured Candidatus Poseidoniales archaeon (assembly GCA_963999335.1). Taxonomy (GTDB): domain Archaea; phylum Thermoplasmatota; class Poseidoniia; order Poseidoniales; family Thalassarchaeaceae; genus MGIIb-P. The sequence goes on along the minus strand of CAXEUI010000162.1, from coordinate 2,886 downwards.
GCAGACTGCGGTCCCACCGAGTTTGGATGCATCTGCATCTCCATGCAGGACCAATGCGTAACCATCACTCGTCATCATATCCACCTTGTTTGCCTATCTCAAGAACCCGTCGCTCATTCATTGAAGGCTTCCCAATCGTCATCATCGGGATACTTGTACCACCATTGACCGACCTCGTCCTTCCACCATTCAACCCCATCATCGTCAATGTGGTAGTCCTCATCCTGGGTGTAATCCCATTCTTCGGATTGAGTGTATTCTTCTTCCAAGACTTCGGAGATGGGCGCGGGTCGCTGACCTGCACGATGATCCACACGCTTGGACTTGGTCATCGAGATCGTGCTGCCCTTCATGGTCAGTTCATCCAAACTTCGCCCAGTGGGCATGTCATCCATGTTCGGTTGGGTTCGAATCTGCTTCTTGGGTTCGGGCAACCATTCCTCATCCTCGATGACCTCTGCATCCTCATCCTCATCGTCACGCATTGCCATGCGCAGTCCCACGAATCCAAGGATCGCAAGAACCACGCCGACGATCGCGATGAGCATCAGCAGGTTGTCCTCTTCTTCGGCATCTCCGGCTTCACCTTGGGGGTCTTCGCCGCCATTGATGGGTTCGTCAACCGTGTCGTTGACGTGGATGAATCCGTAGGCGAGGATTCGGTAATCAGAAACACCAATCCATCCGGTGGCGGTCATGTCAATGTCAACTCTGACCGATCCATTGGAGGGTGCGGGCCCGATGGCCCACGGACTGGGGGACACGATGAAGGTCAACGATTCGTTCGGAGCGATGTTCACTTCACTGCTCGGGAGGTTGTCGACGAACAAGGGTGTGGATTGGCTGTAACTGAATGCGATGTTGGCGAAAATCGTGATGTTGTTGTTGTTCACCAGGGTGCAGTGCAACGAATTTGATTCAAGGTCCGCCATCGCCTGCGTGCTGTTGTCAAAAATCACCCAGGCCTCATCACAGGTGACATTGACGAAGACCAATTGCGGGGAGTCATAGGTACAGGACCCGTCATCGAATTGGGCGAGCTCATCGAAATTATTGGCGAGAGAATCGGTGCAACCCACTGGAGGTGGAGGATACAGATCAATTCGCAGTGTGGCCGGGGAGATGGAGAGCCACCACGGTGTGGTCGGCGTCAGGTCCAGCCACCCACCAGTGGAATAATCCACGGAGATCGATGTCACCCCGAAGTCGTTGAAGGAAGCATTGCCAGATTCGCCAAAGATCTCTGTACCATTGCCAAGTTGCCAAGCAATGGGGATGCCATCGAGGACTGCCTGTTCCGCGCTCGCCGTGGTGATGGCACTGGCATGGGCTATTCCCATGCCTTGTCCATCGAGTTGGAGTGAGGGGGTGTTGGACGACAATGCAGCATCGACTGTGACAACGATGTCCGAACTGTTGCTAAGACCCGCAATCGATTGTCCCGAGGCTCCAAAGGAGCCGCCATCCCATGAAACACTCACTTGGCCCATGCCACCATGGGCTTCCCATTCGTCGACAAAGGAGGTCCAATCGCCCCAATTTTTCGTCGCTGAACCGGTGAGGCCCGTGGTCAACGTGGTGTTCCATGTGGCCCCACCCAGAGTAACCGAGAGATCCACAGACTCGTTGGAGAGAGGATAGCCTTCGCTGGACAGTTGCATCGAGACTGAGAAGGGTGAGCCCGCATGCAGAAGCACGCCGCTGTGAGTGGCATCATCGTACACACCGTCTCCTGTGACATCCAAGGTCAGGGTGCTCTGTCGTACAGTGTCATTGACCGACTGAACCGGACCGGTCGCAGTCACGTTCCACCAAGCATTGTCATCGCCATCCACTGTGACGGCGGCGGCCCAGTAATCCTCTCCATCGGTGAGGCCTGAGGCGAGAATCGAGGTCGTTGGATCGACATTGCTGATGTTGGCGATGGGAACCAAGCCCGTGGCATTGGTAAATTCACTGTTATCAACAAAGAACAGAGTGTAAGCCAAATCGATGGATGGAGACGGGATGAATGAGAGGTTTAGCACACCACCACTGTCATTGGGCTGATCGGCAAGGCTGACGATTGCAGCATCAGGGGGCGTGGTATCGTATATCGGTGGAACATCAGGCACATTCACTGTGATGAAGTTGGAAAGGTTCGAAGTGATGCCTAAATTGTGGACGGAGCGGACTGCATAATGCCATTCCTGATTGGTCACACCATCTGTATCAATATGGAAATTCACCGGGAGTTCAATCAGAGGCTGAGTGATTGAGAATTGACTTCCCGTCGGCGCTCGGAACAATTGGTAATACTGGAAATCAGATGGACTCGTTGTGTTCGTCCACAACAGACTGACTTGGCTGTGGTTGAAATCAAAGAGACTGAGGACGGGCGCGGGGGGTATTGGGATGTTGGATGCACCCTCTGTCCAGTCAATCTGCAGCGAATCGAGTGTGACCGTTCCGTTGCGAGTGCATAGGACGTCCATCGGGACCTCAAGGTTGCCCGTGCCGAGCACCATCAAGTCATTGAGGACATTGGAGAGATTGTGGTTGGAGGGATTTGTTTCAACCACGAAAGTGGCGGTGTAGGACATGTTCAGAGCGGATTGGGTGATTGTGCCTCCACCCATACTGCGAGCCACCGGATCCATCATGCTCCACCTTGTGTCGTAGTAATCGAACGTCGCGGCTGCATTGGGCAATTCAGCTGAGATACTGGTAATCAGTAAGCCCTGATCTGTTTGACTCAATGGATTGGTCGAACTGGCGTATCCCGACATCTCCATCTCGTTCGTGCCGTCCCCTTCGAGATCCCAATCCAGTGTGTGCCACGCACCGATGAACAATCCAGGGGTGGCTTCACCGGCAGCGACAATCTGTTCATCGAGGCCATCCCCA
>CAXEUI010000161.1:0-3463 GCA_963999335.1 uncultured Candidatus Poseidoniales archaeon | reverse complement strand
CCCCCTCGCGCACCACCCAATCTCTCAGCTGAAGCTTCCATCAGTTCAAGCGTGGCGCGAATGGCATCATCCATGTACATCATGGGCAAGCGGGTATCTTCTCTGACAAAGCAGGTGTAGTGTCCCTCTGCGAGTGCAGCATGGAAGATCTCGACTGCATAATCCGTGGTGCCGCCGCCCGCCGGCGCCTTGTAGGAAATCAACCCTGGATAACGCAAGCCTCGCATGTCCACACCTGCGCTCATCGCCATCTGCTCGCTGACCACCTTGGTTTTCCCATACACGGTGGTCGGATTCAGAGGTGTGACTTGAGGCGCGATGGATGGACAATCAGGCCCAAAGACTGCAATTGAAGAAGGTGCGAACACTTGGCATCCATTCGCCTTTGCAGCGGCAATCACGTTCTCCAGTCCCCCGACATTGATATTCCAACAGAGTTCAGGATTGCGTTCGCCTGTGGCTGATAACAGAGCCGCAAGGTGATAGATTTCCGTGATGCCTTCACTGCTCACCAGAGAAAGAATGCCCTCAGCATCCATCACATCTAGAATTCGGCACCCGGGCCCTTCACGAACATCCGTGGCAATCACGCTTCCTTGGCCATGCTTCTCCTCGAGCGCTTCGACCAATTCGGTCCCGATTTGACCGAGCGCACCCGTGACCAGAATGCGCGGACCCATGGCGCCGTCTCAACGTCGGGCGCTACTTGAACATGGAGGAAGCCACCTCAAGACACCCAATTCGGGAATTCCTTGGCGAACCTTCATAGGCAATGCACACATGATGGAAACCCCGTTGATGGCATGAAGTATGTCGTGGTGTCGGGCGGGGTCCTGAGTGGAATTGGAAAAGGCGTGACGGCGTCAAGCCTCGGCGTCCTTCTGAAATCGATGGGTCTTCGGGTCACTGCAATCAAGATTGATCCCTATCTGAACAGCGATGCGGGGACCATGAGTCCCTTTGAGCACGGCGAAGTCTTCGTCCTTGACGATGGGGGTGAGGTCGATTTGGATCTCGGCAACTACGAAAGATTCCTCGACATCCGCTTGGGTCGTGATAACAATTTGACCACGGGCAAGGTCTACTCCGGCGTCATCGAGCGCGAACGCCGTGGAGATTACCTCGGCAAGACCGTCCAAGTCGTGCCTCACATCACCAATGAGATTCAGGAATGGCTTGAGCGGGTGGCCGCACAGTGTACCGATGGTTCAGGAGAGACACCGGATGTTTGCGTCATCGAATTGGGTGGAACTGTTGGCGATATCGAGAGTGCACCCTTCGTGGAAGCTCTTCGACAATTCCAGTTCCGTGTGGGTCGCGAGAACATCTGTCTTTTCCATGTGTCATTGGTTCCAGTCATCGGTGTGGTCGGTGAGCAGAAAACCAAGCCGACTCAGCATACGGTCAAGGAACTCAGGGGAGCTGGTTTGAGCGCCGATTTCCTTGTTTGCCGAAGTAGTGAACCGCTCCTCCCCGAGGTTAAGGAGAAACTCTCATCTTTCTGCCACGTCGAACCGTCTCACGTCTTCAGCGCACACGATGTCCCCAACATTTACCACGTCGCCTTGATGCTCAATGAGCAGGGTGCATCCGAAAAATTGTCTGATCGATTGGGACTCAAACTTCCCAAATCTCGCCCTCTTCTGGATGATTGGAGAGGCATGGCTGACCGCGTCGACAATCTCGACAAGAATCTCCGCATCGCGATGGTGGGCAAATACACTGGTCTTTCAGATTCATACCTCAGCGTCATCAAGGCCCTGCAGCACGCCGCTTTCAATGCCGGAGCCAAGATGAATATCGATTGGGTCGATGCCCAATATCTTGAGCCCGAACAGGAGAAGGAAAACCCGGAGAAGCATGCGAAATTCTGGAAGATGATCAAGGATTCAGATGGCGTACTCGTTCCAGGTGGATTCGGGAATCGTGGTGTCGAAGGCAAGATGTGTGCGGCACGCTATTGTCGCGAATCTGGAAAACCCTACCTCGGCATCTGCCTTGGCTTACAGATTGCGGTCATCGACTTCGCACGAGACGTTCTCGGCAAGGCCGGTGCCAACAGCACTGAATTCGACGAGGCCACCCCGCACCCAGCGGTCATCTTCATGCCTGAAGGCAGTCGTACTCACATGGGTGGAACCATGCGATTGGGGAGCAGACAAACCAATATACAAACAGAGGATTGTGATGCCTATCGCCTCTATGGCGGCGATATGCAGATTCACGAACGTCATCGCCATCGATACGAGGTCAACCCTGAGATGGTCGAGGAGTTGGAAGCCGCCGGAATGCGCTTCGTCGGCAAGGATACTGAGGGTGAGCGAATGGAGATTATCGAGTTGACCGGACACCCCTACTTCTTCGGAACCCAATATCATCCCGAATTCCAGAGTCGACCGAATCGACCGAGCCCACCCTTTGTCGGTCTCATCGAAGCAGCTCTCAAAGCCCAATAGAGTTGATATTCTATGGCCTTGGGAACACAGGAAATAATCCTCTGTTTGATTCCATTGGGTATTCTTGCTGCGATACTCACAAGTATTTTTTTGGCAATTACGAGAAAATCACTTGGTTTCACCCTTATTGGAGTTAGTGGAATCGGATTGATTGGCCTAGTTGCATTTTCGGCAACTGGCGCATTTTTTGACCCATCGTTTCCTTGCGGAATAATTGTTCTAACAGCCGCAGCAGGAATCATATTGACCATCATTGAATACACTGGAAAATCAAGTGATGTCGATGTTCTAGTGGTACACCAGCCTGAGGTTCAGCACGTGGTTCACACCCAGACACAACCTCAAGTGGTGTACAATGTGAATGTCCAAAATATTCAAGATTCTGTCGTCATGCAAGATGGCGAAGAAAAATCGTAATCAGTGCCGTTCAAGGTCAGGCTCTGGACAAGGCAAAGGATCACATTCGCAGGTCTTCAGCACAATGGCTTGCAGCAGCAGTTGATTTCCCTCATCATCCACTGTTTGTTGTACGCCTCCTTGGGGGCGCCAACCTTCGGTGAGTTTGTCGTTCACCAATGAAATGAGGCCTTTGTCTACCGCCGATGGAAAATTGAGAATTCCGAATGTTTTGTCTTGAATGTGACTTGAAGTAATGATATCGTAGCGCATAGGGTGCAACCTAATCTCCGTCTTACTTGAACCCTTACTCAGCAGCCACTCTCAGGAGGCGTGTGGTTCGATATCCTTGCAAGACCTTGAGGTACTTCTTCGCTTGGAATTGCGCATCCAATTCGGCGTCGCCAGTGTCAATTCTCAATTGTGCCATGGTCAGCATCTTCGCCGGTGTGACCACACCCAGAACCGCATCGATTCCAATGGCTCTTAGAACCTCAGGGGAGAGTTGCAGATTTCCTCTGCCCAGCAGGAATCCTTGTCCTCCCATGGGTGAGACCAGCAATGTGCAAGCCCCCTCGTGTTCAGAAATCAGTTCCAACAATGATTTCTCA
>CAXEUI010000160.1:0-3475 GCA_963999335.1 uncultured Candidatus Poseidoniales archaeon | reverse complement strand
AGCATGGAGTGTGCTGCGTCAAGATTGGATGTTAGAGGATGCGACTTGGATTTCTCGCAATCTCAATTCCCACTGGGCCTCCCCGGGTGGTTTGGGTAACTTGGACAGTGGTGCATGGCTGGACCGTCAATGGGTTCTTCCGAGTGCATCCACTGTTGAATTTGATGTCACACAGACGATTGAACTCGCTCAATATCGCCAGATGAATGGACAAGATTCCCGTGCTGGAATCCTGTTGACACCTGGTTTCGACAGCGAAATGGGCATTGCTTCTTTCCACTCCTCAGAATCCTCTCTGCCCTCTTATCGTCCCGTATTGGTGATTACCTTCAGATGGGCCCCTCCTTCCTCTCTCAGCAGTTCCCCTTCGTGGATTGACATTCAACCGAAATTGGGGATTTCAGATGCAGACAGCACCCTTGATTTCTCGAGTCAGATTCGTTCAGCTCGTGGCTCAATCATCAATGCCGCTGTCTCTTGGTCGACCACTTCAGGCACGATTGATGGCAGCGGTCGCCTCTCACCCACACAATCTGGCATCGTCACCATCGGTGCAGATGGAGCAGGGGTCACCGACAGTCAAGAAGTGCTCATTCGATCTGGGGCTCCGCTCGCACTGGGGATGGCTCACGAGAACTATTCAATCACGGTGGACGATATCATCCCGATCATCGCACATGGCATCGATCAGTATGGAAATGCAGTACCGGGATTGACCTTCAGTTGGTCGGCTTCTTCCGGTATCATCGATTACACGGGTTTGTACACTCCAACCGAAATCGGTGATCACACAGTGGCAGCCCAGTGGGGCAATCACGTCGCTGTTTCGAACGTCAGCGTCGATGTAGGAGGGGCTTCGAATATCATCATCCCTGAAGGACAGACAGCACGTGCCGGTGTTGGAACTCAACTTCAGGCTCTGGTTGAAGACCGTCTGGGCAATTCATTGCCACTCTCGGCGGCCGCTGGACTCGATTGGACGGTGGAACGTGGTGCCATCGATTCAGCGGGTTACTATGTTGGGGAAGAAGTCGGAATCTGGCAGATCAACGTCACGAGTGGTGTGGGTGCCAATGGTACGGGATGGGTCTCCGTCAGTCCGGGTCTGGTCAATTCATTGGAGATTATTGACCCCAATCGTCTCATCAATGCTGACGAGGCTCTTCCGCTGGATCTGCGCTGGCACGACCGTGTTGGCAACAATGTCTCCGTCCTCTTGCCACTCGAAAATTGGTCTGCAGAAAATGGGAACTTCCGCGTCAACGGTGATTTCGTTGAATGGTTGCCAAGCCAAGCGGGAACCTGGCGGGTTTCAGCGCACGCCGAAGGGGTTGAAACTTGGCTTGACCTCACGGTAATCACCGGGGAGATATCCCGTGTCTGGATTGATGCAGAACATGATATTCTGACTGCAGATGAAGAGACACCACTCATTCTTCAAGCCGAGGACAGTCGAGGCAATCGCTGGCCGATTTCTGCAGAATGGGCGGTTCAAGAGCCCGAAGTCGCCGCATCGCTCGTCTCAGACATCGAGGGGGTGAGGTTTGTGGGAGGTCTTGCTGGCACTTGGAATGTGACGGCCAGTCATTCAAGTCCCAACGGTACGTTCAGCACCTATTTGTCCATCGAAGTTCGTCAGGGTCGCCTCGCTCGAATCCTATTGGCCGGGGATGGAACGACTGTTTCAGCCGATGAATCTGTGAACCTCGATCCTGAACTCAGTGATGCCGATGGAAACCTCATCGACGGTGTCCAACTGAACTGGACCGTTGATGGCGAAGATATGACGCCCCAATTGCGCCTATCCGGTGGTGTATGGCAGCCGACAACAACCGGTGATCATCTGATTGAAGTCGACGCTGCTGGACGTAGTGCACGTTCTCGAATTTACGTCAATCAAGGCGCGCCACATCGAATTGAAATCGACATCGACCTCGGTGAAAGCGTCACACTCAGCGGCGATGAGTTCCATATTACCACCTATGCTGAGGATTTGGATGGGAATCAAGCTCCTTGGCCTGTTGAATGGCATCTACCTCACAATTCTCTTCAAGTTGAAGAGACCACCGAAGTAGGCGTCTACGCCGCAAGAGGGCTGGGTGAAGGCATCTGGAGCATAGAGGTCCAGAATGGTTCGGCAACTGGCAATTTCACCCTTCAAGTTCTCATCGGCGAGCCTCGTTCATTGAGAATCGGGCAGCATGGGGGTGTGGGTGAACAAGGCAGCGTGTACTCGCTCGAGGTGAACCTCGTTGACTTTGGTGGAAATTCAGTCCCAATCCAAACCTCTCAATTTGAGTTTGAGACCGAGATTGGAAAGGTTCGACACGACGTGGGTCCTTTCTGGCTTCTTGAATTGGAGAATCCAGGGGATGAACAAGTGGTGACCGTGCGATATGAGGAGTGGATTGCTGTCACTTACATCGACGTCGAACCCACTGGCCTTGATCGATTGACCGGCAGTCAGTCCGGACAGATGCTACTTGGCGGCTTCATCCTCGCCGCTCTTTTGATTGGCTTGCTGATGTACATCGTTCGTAGAAACGCTGTTGCGGAGCCTCATTGGGATAATGAGTATGATATCTTTGACCCCGAAGTCACCTCTAGCAGAGAATCAAGTACGAAGATTTCCCGACCGGAGGTGGAAAAGTCACTCTCTCGGCGCAGTCGGAGGAAGTTGACTCATCAGCGACAACAGGAGAGGATCCGTGCCATGGAGGATGCAACGGAGGCCATGGTTGAGGAAACTCCATCTGTCGTGACAGAGCAAGTTGCAGAATCAAGTGGAGTATTACAGGCAATCGAAGGAACCGTGCAAGGGCAAACAGGCTGGTATCAAACCGCACAAGGCGAGTCGCAATACTGGCAGGTCGATGTCGCAGGACAATGGAGTCAGGTGAAGTGAAATGATTCGTCGAGCCATTCTTCTCACCTTGATTCTTCTCGCCCCACTCTCCATGATTGTCAGTGCAGACACCTCTGCTCGTTCTTGTTCAGCAAGTCCGCCTCCTGGCACATCTGTGGATTACATCACGATCAGTCCAAGTGGGCCACTCTCGATGCCATCTGACCAAGCGCTCAACATCACCGCCATCGCCTATGATTCAGCAGGAACCGAATTGAATGTCCCCATCGCTTGGACGTCTTCCTCTGGTTCTCTTCAGAACTTCGGAGGCGGCAGTGCGCGATGGTACCCCCAAACGGTCGGCGCCCAAACGGTCATTGCTTGCACAGGAGAAGTTGAAACCGTTCTCAATGTCAATGTGCAACCTGGCGTCCCTCTCACCTTTGAGTTGAGTGTATCCCAGGAGAATGTGACGGCAGATGAGACGCTTTTGTTGATTCCGTTGCTCCGTGATCAATTTGGTAATGGCTGGATCCCGAACATTCCGTTTGCCAATTGGAACCTGCCTGAAGGGGTGGACATCACACTGCCAAATGATGGCACTTCTCCGATTCTCACCCCAGGTTCTGT
>CAXEUI010000159.1:0-3569 GCA_963999335.1 uncultured Candidatus Poseidoniales archaeon | reverse complement strand
AATGGGTCTTGGCGAACCCCGCCAATCTAAGAGGCCTCGCGCGCGCGCCGTGCGAATCGCTATGGATGTCAAGCGTTCGCGAGGGGGCATGACGAGCGACAAACTGATCTGGATCGACCTTGAGATGACGGGTCTGGACCCTGAAGAGAACGTGATTATCGAAATTGCCACACTCGTCACGGACAGCGATCTAAACATCATCGCTGAAGGCCCCAATCTTGCCATCTTCCAACCTGAAGATGAATTGGAGAAAATGGATGAATGGAACATCACCCACCACACTGCGAATGGACTCATCGATGCTGTTCGTGAGAGTGAGGTGAGCACCGCAACCGCCGAAATTCGGACCCTTGAATTCCTCCGCGAACATTGCGAGCCAGAACAATCACTGCTCTGCGGAAACACCATTGGACAGGACCGTCGATTCTTGCGTGCACACATGCCCGATCTGCAGGCATTCTGTCACTACCGAAGCATCGACGTGACCAGTGTGAAGGAACTCTCAACTCGCTGGTATCCCAACGCGAAGCAGTTCAACAAGCCCACAGGCCATCGCGCACTGGATGATATCAAAGGGAGCATCCAAGAACTCGCCCATTATCGAGAGTCCATATTCAAGCCATGAGGCCAACCATCGTCATCGACGAGCAGGACATTGACGCCCACCCCAGTTCGGTGGAATGAGATCAATTCCAATCCATGGATACTGTGTCCCGTTGAAGCTCGTCCAAGGATGGGCCGTTTCCGACGCCTTCGCCATGAGCCCCACCCTTTCTTGGGTTCATCTTCGTCTGGTTTCAGTGGACGTCGGACTCCCTCTGCATCTTCAAACCAAGGCAGTGGACCTTCTGGACTGAATTCAATGCCCAGGATCATGTCCACACCTGCCGTGTGTTGGGCTGCATCAGCATCGGCTGCAGAAGGGATTGCCACACAGTTTGGGTGCGTGTACATCCAGTGTGTGAATCGGGCTCCGCGCGAGCCACGATCAACCGCAAAGAGTTCGTCTACCCATTCTTCTGGAACGTGATGAACTGAGAACGAATCGCCTCGATTGACCAAGTGAGGTTCTCCAATGACGAATGCTTGGCCTGCAAACAGGTCTTCTCGATAATCAGCTCCTCCACAAGTCTCGACGATTTCTTCTCTAACAGGCGTCGATTGAAGTGGGTCGAAACCAATCAGAATCTCGTCGGGAAGCGCCTCAAACGCCCACCTCAGAATCGTCTCCAGATGACGTACTGGCAGCAACACGAAGGCGGAATATCCGTCTCGATTTTGGACCGAAGTGCGATTGTACGAGGTTGCAGCCTCAATCAGCCAAGGTGCGACCATCGCTATGACTCCCCGAGGTAAGCCTGAATAAGGGTTCCACTCATGGCTTACTTCATGGCGAAGAAGGGTGGCTTTGGGAGGTTCCTCGGGGGACTTGCCGGACGACCCTATGACAAGCTCATGAATCGACTTGAGAAAATCGCCGAAGAATTCACCGGAGATGCCCTTGCTGCTGAGTGTGATAAGTTCGTTAAAGTGGTCAAAAGAACCCACGATGATGAACAGATTGACGAAGAAGAACACGATTTAATCATCGAAGATGTGGAGGAAATTCATCCCGGTGGCAAGACCTACGGTCGTCTCGGCGACGACGCCGAAGAATTCTACGATGCTGACGAGTTGCCGGATGCGCCCGAATTGGACCTCGGTCGCGGGGTCGACCTCGACAAACTGATGCGTTCTAAGCAGGGGTCATTCACCAGTTCTTTCGGTCGTGATGAGTACGAGGAATATCGACAGAAGATGGCTGAGGATTTCTTCAAGGAATCCGACGACGCCATCGCTGCAGGTGACCACGAAGGCATGGAATCACAAGACCCCGGCAACCGAGTCTTCAACGATGTTGAAGATGAAGCGCGTGATTTGAAGCGCCAGATTGCTGCAGAGATGGGTGTGACGCCTGAAGAAGAGGAAAAAGACGAATCAACCCGCGTCGATGAGGATGGCACCGAATGGTGGCAGGATGACGATGGCGCCTGGTGGTATCGATCGCAGGGCGAGGAAGATTGGTATCCCTACGAGCAGTGATTCTCACACGCCTGCAACATTGTCCGGATCTTCCCACCATGGTGGGGCCAGGAACCAGCGAGCATCATCCACAGGCCTGTCAATCAGTGGCAGACCGAGTTCACTCGACGCATCGAGTGAGACTCCAATCCCCGTCGCAGCACAGGGTGAAGGCAGGTAGTCCTCGCCTGACTCGGTCAAATCCACTCGGATGGCATGACCAGCAGGCAAGATGACGTCGAGCGGATTGAATTCCATCAACATCAGATAGTTTTGACCCGGAGCGACGGCATTTGCCTCGTATCCTCCGTCGCGGTACCGCAGGTCCATTGTCGCATGACCGAGCCGCAATCCGGTCTCGTCATCGAACATGGTTGCGAATACCTGTCCCCCGTTGCATGGAATCAATGGAGAGTTCGCGGAGAGATGAAGCGTGGGAAGACCAGAGATGTGTACATCTTCTTCGAAACCTGCAACCGTGAACGATGCAGATGCTGTGGAGGAGACCCAGCCACCCGTGGATTCGGCGGCATCGAGGGTAATCTTCATCCATTCTTTGTCGTCTGGCGGCCAAGTATCCTCAGCGTGCCAATTTCCATCGTTGGTCTGCACCTGTGCGATTGGAGTCGGCTCCTCACCGATGTCCTTGAGATAGTAGTTGAACCAGTTGTAGAGTTCAATGGCCCAGTCCATTCGACTCATGTTGGGGAAGGCCTCTGCACCATACCCGCTGTTCAGATCATCGTGTCTGTCTGGTTGGTCTGGATAGTTGTGTGCCCACTGGCCGATGATGGCTCTGGTGTGAATTCCGGCGTCGTTCAACAAGCCAAAGGTCGGGAATGCGTGATACGGATCGACGTTCCAATCTTGGAATCCCCAGACGAGATACACACTGCCCTGATAGTTGTCGAGCACGTCCTGCAGATGGTAGCGCTCATCCCAGTAATCGTTCCACTGATCGCCACCCATTCCGGCTCCGAGCCAAGTTGTGAACGGTGAAATCGGGCCGATGATGTCATCACTGCACATTCGCATGTCGTCTTCGGTCGGGTCAGTGGTCGCTCCCTGGTAGAGAACATCATAGAGCATGGCCCGTGATTCTGAACTGCCGTTGCGGTAGAACATCTGCTGGACGCCGATGGAACCCGAGATTGGCACAATTGTCTTCAGGTGCTCAGAGGGATTCTGTGCCGCTTCCCAATTGGTGGTGCCTGCATACGATTTGCCCATCAGACCGACATTGCCATTGGACCATTCCTGTTCCCCCAACCAGTCTACTGCAGCCTGAATACCCGTTTGTTCACCCAATCCCTTGACGTCTTGACAATGGGTGGATTTTCCAGTGCCGAAGGTCGAGATTTGGGCAAGGGCATAGCCGTGTGGAACGAATTGATCGAGTACCCACGCACCCACTCCAGCATCGGGAACAGTGTTGGGGTTCGAGTCCTCACCCGCCCCGGGCGCGCCCTCTCCCCCGAAGTCGTAGTATGGATGAACCGTGGCAATCA
>CAXEUI010000158.1:0-3578 GCA_963999335.1 uncultured Candidatus Poseidoniales archaeon | reverse complement strand
GCCAGCTCCAGCCGGTGCAAACAAAGGTAATTCGCTCGCCCTTTAAGCAAGGCCACCGACAACTCAACGTCTAACGCTTCTTGGACCAACGGGATATCGCGCTGGAACAACTGATCTTGCAAGGTTTTCGTCGCAGTGGAAATTATCGTCTTGCGATTGAATTCAAAGCAAGGAACCAGATAGGCCAGTGTTTTTCCTGTTCCGGTACCGGCCTCACAGAGCAACGTGCCGCTATCGCCAAGCACCTCTTCGATCATCGTCGCCATCGCCTGCCACATTCAAGGCTACAGTGGTCATCATCATACATGCTATTAGAAGGGTTAGTGTTCTCTTCATGCACTGCGGTGGACACATCATCAATTAATCATTTCATCGTGTCATTTTCCATATTCGGATACATTGGAAGGTCTTGCAGTGGGTCTTTTCAGCACCTTCACAATTGCTGAATCAATGGGCTCGCAGTCGGTCTCCTGCCTCGCTACCCATGCAATCACTCAAAGATGCCTTGGCTGTCACCGAGTGAGACATTCCCTGAGGGGAGTGCGGACAGGACATCATCCTGCAACAGACCGGTGGCCTTGGCGATCTTTGTCGCCACGTGCTCCTTCTTCTGGGTGCCCGGTGTCAGACGAACCCAGCGCTCACAGACCGAGGAGACCACATCATGTGTACCCACCAGTGGAAGCGGGACACCGTTGATGGCGATCATGCCGAGCGTGATTTCCATGCTGAGATCCTTGTACCAATGGCGATTTCCACGCACGATGAAAGCGCCGCGACCCAGAGATTCGCCCGATTCGGTGGTTTTGCTCACTTGGCCTTGCTTGGCATGGAATGCGGTTGCTGCAGCCCCTCCACTGCCCCATGCGCGTGACCAGCAGACCGCCATCTGTGCGGCGCCGGACAATGCTTCTTCGGGATGTTCGGAAATCTCGAGAGATTGAGTGAGTCGCAAAGAAGGGACGCCTTCGGGAAGCGTCGGGTTGGGATGGGGGTCCTCCTCGAATCCTTCCTTGAGTTTCAGAGTGCAGGATGGGGCGCCATGCAGATCCGCATGGAAATACAGGTCTTGAGGAGTGAGGTGCTTCTTGACGAGTTGATCATTGCCCTTGGCATCGCGTCCGCCGACGAACAACTGCCCACTGGACAGCATCGTCCAACGATTCCGCTCGAACCAGAATTTCTTGGTTCGCTTTGTGACAGATACACGACCGGCCGCCTCGTCTTTGGAGCGCTGCTTGTCGACCTTCTTCTGTCGTGTCTGGGTCTCTGCCAGAGCAGCCTTCGCACCCTCAGCTCGCTGCTTGTCCTTGCGTCCCTTGGAGAAATACCGTTGCGCATTCTGGTGAACAGTCTGATCGAGATGTAACTCGACGGATATGCCGGGGTCACCGTTCTCATCGGGAAGTTTCGCTTGAATGGTTCTGGACTCCGGATTGGCGGACTCAATCCAATCGATCTTCTTGATGGCTGTACGGGTCTCGTCCCAACCGACCTCATCAATCGAATCCCGGACCTGATTCAAGAGCGATTCGATGTGTCCCCAGTTCTCTTGAATGGATTTGCCGATGTCTTGCTGCTTCGCACCCTTTGTGGTCAATTTGTCGATTGCAGCGACCTGTTGACCTTCACGACGTGCCAGTTTCTCTTCTTCCGAATCGGCTTGGCCTGGTGCGGTGGTCTCGGCGAGTTTTTCGGCATCTCTACGAGCCAGTGCACTCGCATCATAGCCACCTTTCCATGCATCGATGGCATGGGACAATGATTCGAATTCCATCGTCAGTGCATCCCCTGACAATTGAACAGGGCCCACTTCAAGGCAGTGTTCTTCCATCTGGGTGTCGAATTCAAGCGGATTTTCGGAGGCCTCGAACGATTCGTCAACCACAGCAATGGCACCGGATGCATCAATCTGACCAATCAGATTCTGGAATGCAGCGTGAAGTCGGTCCACATCCTGAATCTCGGCGGCCGGATGACTCGGATCAAGCCCCGCCTCAGCGCAGAGGGTGCGAGCATAGGCGCTTCCCAGGCTCATCCGTCCGGCCAATGTATTGACAAGGTCGCGGTCGGAGTCCTGTAGAATGGTTCTCAACTCCGTTTTGGACCATGTGCGAGGGTCCATCGGCTCAGGAGGGGCCGCATACACCTCACCACGCTTGATGATGCGCGTCTCATAGGTCACGTGCGTCAAGGGTTGAATGATGACGCCCTCTGGGTCGAGAAGGATGACATTCCCGTTACGGAACATCTCGATGACCAAGTCTCTGCGCCCATCCTTGGTGTCGAATTCCAGAACGATGATTCGATCGAATCCCAATTGAGAGGCACCCGTGAGGCGGGCATTGGCCAGATGCTTTCGAAGCAGCATGGCGAATTGAGGCGGATGGAGGGGCATTGGGCGGTCGCGCTGACTGAAATAGACACGTTGACCGCGGACGATGACCAAGTCGCGATTGGACATCCCTTTGGGGTTCAAACGCAGGACTACCTGCTCATAATGGGGCTGATACACCTTCCTACAACGCGCCCCCGCGAGAGCATCGATGTCAAGGACCATCCTTGCGATATCGAACGATGACATCTGGTCACGCATGGTACGCCCTCAGGCTAGGCCGACCCCTTCCTCTTCTTGAGCCAATCGCTTATGACATACGGCGTACAGCGTGCGTCTGTGCGGCAAATGGAATCTCCCGGTGGCGGCCTTGCCGACTTGACACGGCCGGAGCGGAGTCCTTCTCCCGGGAGTGAGGTTGGAGGGGAAATCGATGAGGCGCTCTCCATGTTCTGGTATCGCGACTTGTTGCGTTCCGGGACGGATTCTCCTGAGGTCGATCCGGATTGGGGGATTCATGTCAATGCGGATGCACTCGTGGAATGGTCTGCAGGCATCGCCACAGCAATGGAGAGAGATGGTGTGGCCAATGCACCCACATTGTCTCTTGACCTCGCCTTCATCTTTGGATTCGATCACTGCTTCTTCCACAACATCGTCCACGGACGGGTCTACGCGAGCATCCAGAGACTGCAGAGTGTGCCTACAGCTGATCTGTTCCGTGACCATCCCCCGGACACGAAGGTCGTGTTCGTGGGCGACGCGTGCATGGCTCCGTGGGAGTTGATGGCTTCGGGCGGCGCTCTGTCGCTTCGGCAGTCCAATCCGTCCAGCGGCTTCGATTGGCTGCTGCGGTTCCGTGAGCACTTTCCTGACATGGTCTGGCTGAACCCCGAGCGCGAGCGCTACTGGGGCCATGAGACGATCAGCACGATCGGTCGCGTAGTGCCGATGTTTCCACTCACTCTCGATGGGCTGCGCGACGCGGTCGATGTCCTTCGCCGCGGCCGTGCAGCCGGCCCGGTCCCGGTTGCTGGTGGCAGGTGGGAGTAACAGGTCGGGCAGCGGGATCGCAGTTTGTGTCTCTTTCTTGAAGAAGTATATAAGCTAATAATTCAAGCTATTTATATATTAATAGTTAAAGAATACTACGAATGATGTTTCAGGGCGCTCCCGCTCGTCTCGGTGTCTCTGTGCTCTTGGGTGTCGGCTCTCTGGCTTGCTTCTTCTATCTGCTTGGACC
>CAXEUI010000157.1:0-3592 GCA_963999335.1 uncultured Candidatus Poseidoniales archaeon | reverse complement strand
CCTATAACGGCACACCCGGACAATTGTGATAGGTTTCCGCATATGTCCAGTGACGACGGATTGAAAACGGGTAGCAATGCCCCATAGGGGCATGGCCGAGAATGTGACCGCCGGTTTGCTCGCGCTCCCAGGCAAGGCTGTCAAGCTGCATCATCTGGTCAAGGCCCCTGAAAATTCGATTGAATCCATTCGTATCCGCGAGTCATGGAACGCTGACGAGCCGGCCACGGTCTACACAACACCTGAACGCCTTCCCGATGGCACACCTTGCACAGCCGCGACCGTCATCCTACGCACGCGCGGGTGCCAATGGTGGTGGAAGTCTGGCTGTACATTCTGTGGATACTTCAACGATGTTCGCGATGATGTCACCAGTCTCAATCTACACGCTCAATGGTTGGCTGCAAAGAATCAACTCAACGATTTCGAAGGCTGTGACATGATCAAAGTCTACACATCGGGGACGTTCTTCGAGGACGAAGAAAATCCTGTGGATTGGCAGGAAACTGTCCTCACGGAAACTGCCGCCATGGGCAAGCATCTGATTGTCGAAGCTCAAGCCCATCTCTGCCATGAAGAGAAGATTGCTTGGGTGGCCGAAAAACACCCGGGATGCACCGTCGCAATCGGGCTTGAAGCCTATGACGATGAGGTCCTCAGATTCCATTGCAATAAAGGGTTTAGAATCAAGACTTGGAAGAAGGCCGTAGATACCTTGCAGTCACACGGTTTGAGGGCAAAATCATACTTGCTATTCAAGCCCCCATTCATGTCGGAAGGCGATGCCCTACAGCACATGACGAAATGGATTCGTGAAATCGCTGCCGACAGCGATGAGATCAGCGTCAATCCGATGAACATTCAGAAGCGTACAATCGTTGATCGAATCTTCCGTCATCGAGAGTATCGCCCACCATGGTTGTGGTCATTGGTCCAGATGATTCGCAACGTCCATTCGGACATCCATCCAGATGATGCTGATTCACGCACTAGACTCATCGTCCATCCCACCGCGGCAGGCTCCATTCGAGGAGCACACAACTGCGGTCGTTGTGACAAGGAAGTCGCAGCTGCCATCGAACGATATTCGGTCTCTGGATCACTGTTGGAGTTTGAGGGATTGTCTTGTGATTGTGAAATTCAATGGGCGACTGAGATCGCCTTGGATACTACGCTCCCGATGCCTCTAGGAAGTGGTCTTGACCGCCGCTTGGACCCCATCGAAGCGCTCCTCTCTCCATGAGGTACGGACCCCCTTCGGGGGTCCATCGGTCCGCCGAACGCTTATGAGCGCCCTTCGGGTGGCCGGGATGCCCAAAGGGTAAATCTTGGTGAGTGTTCAGAAATGATTGGAGATTCAACTCTGCCCGATGTCACGCTTGGTGATGATGAACCACCGATGGCGCGGGTCCTTCTGGTCATCAGTATTGTTGGCGCGATTGCACTGCTCATTCTCCATGGCGTTCTCTTCCCTGGCTCTGAGATTCCTGCACTTGGCGATTTCATCTCATTGTTCGGTGGATTGGCCAACAGTGGCATTTGGATTTTCTTGGTTGGGATTATGATTGGATTCGGAATGATGGTTGCAACCGTCATGGGTGGGGCCCTAGAGGATTAGGAGGTATGATGTATGTTACTCGTCGATATCATCACGCTCTGGCTCAGTTTTCTGCTGATTTGGGCCCTTGTCAACCGTGGCGTCCCCATCTTTCAGGAACTCATTCGAGACATGAGCGATTTCTTCATGGAGAAAGCATTGGGGCCCGGTGCGGACCTCTTTGAGGGTCGTGAGGGTTCAGGTTCCGTTTCTTGGATGATGCACGGTATGCTGTGGACCTGCATCGGCGCCACATTCACTTTCATCGGCCTTTGGATGGCTCACGAACCCGATGCGATTGCCAGTCTCTCCAGCATTTACTACGAACCGACTGCTGCCACCGTTCAGACCGCTGCCTCAAATGCCGCCACCGGTGGAATTCTCATGCTTCTCATCGGAGCGGGCCTCCACATCAATGCTCGTCATTCTGGGGTTGGCCTGGCCAGTGATACCAACGCCGTCCTCGTCTCCTATGCGTTCTCAATGGGTTTGTTCCTCGGCTTCCTCAGCGATCACATGAGTGGAACCTGGGGGGACTCTCTAGGAACCGCTGCAGCGACAATATCGGTGTTGGTGATGTTGGCCATCTTGGCCAATCATCTCCTCACTCTGGGCCGTCGAACAAATCACACGATCATGCCCAGCCAGTGGCTGATTGTGGGTGGTCTCAGTATGCCGCTCATCATGTGCGTTGCCAATTTTATCCTTGGGATTGATGAGGCTCTCAGCGAGAGTCTAGCAGTGTTGCCAATGCTTGCAAGCGCCCTTGCAGTTGCACTCTATGTCGTTCCCTATGAGGTCGGTGTTCCCCTTTGGAGTCGAACCATGGCCGGTGCAACCGTCCTCATGACATTCATGACACTGAGTCCAATCGGTGTTGAAGGCGTCACGGCGGTTTCGATTGAGGATGCAGCGATTCTCACCATCTTCTACGCAGCAAGCATGATTCCGATTCTTGCAGCCGCAGGCAATGTATTCCAAACGGCTCGTTCAAACTGGGGTCGTGCCTCATCCAGTGCAGCCTCCACCTCTGTCATGGTCGGTATGTTCATGCTTGTCGGCAGTGCAATCGGCCACCTATTTGTGGGTGCAGATGCCCATTCTGGAGACGAAATTCAGTATCTTGCCTCATCGATGGACACGCTGTTCCTTTGGGGTGGAATGGGCATGATTGCATGGGGTGGTGTGATTTCTTGCTTCCCTCAAGCGACCGGACGAGCGTTGCATTCAGATGAAACCAATCGCATGACCACTTGGTTTGTCGCTGGAGGGGCAACTCTTGCCTTCTTGTTCAGTATGGGCGCCAGCATGGTTTCTTCAGCCTATGATGCCGCTGCTGTGGCCAATGACAGCATTGACGCGGATCTCATCGATATGAGCGCCATAGATACCTTGGAAATTCTTGCATCGATTGCATTCTATGCTGTGGTGATGGCTGCAATCTTGATGATGCTTAACATGATTCGAGGCTCCTTCAGTGGTACACCATTGGGTACAGATGAACCCGCTTCACCATCCGCCAATCGAATGGCACTCACGCCCGGTATATCTACCACAATTCGCCAACTTCTTGCAGCAGGTGCAGGACCGAACACTGAACTCGACGTCATTTGCGATCGATGTGATGAGGAAGAGTGACCATGCGCATTGGGTTGGTTGGCAAGCCCAACGTGGGCAAATCGACCACCTTTGCAGCCTTGACCGAGAGTGCGGTTGAGATTGCCAATTATCCATTCACCACCATCGATCCCAATGTCGGCGTCACTTTCCTCCCTGCAGAGGCAAACTGCCCTTGCCAAACCCTTCGTGAGAAGCGTGAAGCGGATGGCCGCTTGGAATCGACCTCACACGATGATGTTCGTGCAGGAAGCCTGTGCGAGCCACGAACGGGCACCTGTATCGGCCATTGCCGCACGGTTCCAGTCACACTGATCGACGTTGCCGGTCTGGTCCCTGGTGCGCACGATGGGGAAGGGCGAGGCAACCAGTTCCTCA
>CAXEUI010000156.1:0-3596 GCA_963999335.1 uncultured Candidatus Poseidoniales archaeon | reverse complement strand
TCTGGCTCTGGCTCGATTACTGGGTCTGGAACGACCATTGGTTCGGGTTCGGGTTCGGGTTCGGGCTCTGGCTCTGGCTCCGGTTCAGACACCGGAACGGGTTCGGGTTCAGGGATGGCCTCAACGGCCTGTACTCCTTCAGGGGCTTCAACCGAGGCTTTGGTGACGGGACCACCCGTCAACGATGAGAGGCTAGAGGCATCGCCTCCTCCTTGGGTTTCACGCAATACACTGTTCATCTGTTGATGCAAGGCCAAGAATCGGACCTTGCTCGTAGGCAAATCCTGCATCCATGCCTCAAAGTTCGCCAGATATTGATCCAGTTCCTGCAGACCGCCGCACATGTGTCCGATTGCAAGCATCTTCAGCAATCGGAATGGATCGTTGAATGCATCCATTGCATCTTTCTCGGTCGCTGCCAGACCGGGGTCAGGACCCCCTGGATTGCCCATCGAATCCTCTTGACCGAGAAACACTCGGATCGGGTCTGTCCACGAAAGGAGACCAAAGGGCTCAGATATCAACCAGTAGATTTCACCGCCTTCAACCTCTAATCTGTTGGCGGCCATCTCAAAATCAAACGTGGCCTGTTTGAGAAGCAAATCGCCGGTAATCGAAAGGAATTCACCCAGTCCATTCAATCGGTCGGTTTCGGCAAGGCGATGGATGAGATCACTGGAATCAGTGATGCCGAAATATGCCGATGTCTCATCGACCTCGATGCCTTCGGGAAGTATGGCACCTTCGAGTTCTTCTTCATCGGCCATCCAATGCCACTACCCTGAGCGCAGCGCAGGCCATTCAATAGGTTGACGCCGTCGAAGACGGCGCCCATGCGTGTACACGCGTCAAGGTCGAGCTTGGCCAAGGATGTGCTTGGATTGCTTCACATTCCACCCCTCGGACTGCAATCTAGCGAGAACGCTCTGTTCTGAATCACCGACGATCAGGCGCTCCTTTGCAGCGGTAACGGAGGCATCGAAATCGGCCTTCTCATCGGGACCGAACAAATCATCGAAAGAGGCGCTCGCCTTTCGACGTCGGGTTTTCTTGGCCGGCGCCGCTGTTCGACGGGTCTTGCGAGTGGGTGCGGATGATTCGGCGGTTGGACTGCGGGTGGTTCTGCGAGTCTTGCGAACGGGGCGATCTTCGACAGCGGGCGCTGATGACTTCGTGGCGGTTCGACGTGTCTTCCGAACAGGTTCTGAGGGCTCTCGACTTACTTCTCTTGTCGGAGCACTGGGGCGCGCACTGGGGCGGGCCTGACGTGTGGGGGTTGTCGAGGGAGGTTGACTGCGAGTTGGAGGGCCTTGACTGCCGGCAGATGGAGCTCGGCTGGGGGTGGGGGAATCTCTGGAGGGGGAATCGCGTGAGGGTTCAGTTGAGAATGATCTCATTGGCGCTGTACCTGAACTGGTACCGAATGGGTCCCAATCATCATCATCATCATCGTCATCGTCGAGATAATCATCATCGTCTTCATCCCAATCGATGCGGCTGCCACGAATCCGTGAAATGACAAGCAAGAGAATGACAACAGCAACGATGACACCAATCACAATCACACCATACTTCATCGGGCCATCCATCAACGATGATTCCGAATCTCCCTCCAATTGGGCGTCAGTGCAACCATTCGCATCGATAAGATTCCAATCATCAGCAGGTGTGTCGTTGCATTGATCCAGTAAATCGTTGATGCCATCTTCATCGGTATCGAGTTGATTGAGGGCACAGCCGTTCGCATCAACGGAAGAGTTGGTCGTCGTGGAATGACATTGGTCCAGATGATTGAGGACTCCATCATTGTCCTCGTCAGGAGCGGGGCACCCATTTTTGTGGGGTCCCTCTTCACCATCAGCATCAGCAATGCCAGGCTGACCTTCGCACTGATCACCATTCGATCCGGCGGAATTGTCACCGAACCCATCATCATCGAGGTCTTGCCATTGTGACAAGTCGAGTTCGTCCCAATCGATTGAATCAGCCCAGCCATCTCCATCACTGTCGAGGCATCCAAGGATGACCTCTGCACTGGCACCTTGCCAAGCGGAATTATCGGATTCACCATATTCTTCTGGACAGTAATCCGGATTCGTGGCGCTGACGACCCATTGTCCGACGGTGCCTTCACGACTCGCGTTCCATGTGCCGTCCGCCCAATTGTCTCCAAACCCATCACTGTCGGTATCGGTCCACTGCGTAGCATCTGCGGGGAAATCATCGACTGCGTCCTCCACTCCATCCGAATCCGTGTCCGCACCAACGACGATGCAACCATCGGATGTGACGCTCGCCCCAGATGTCGTCCCTGGACAGATATCCAAATCATCGGTCACGCCATCTCCGTCAGTATCGAGTTGAGGAGGGGCGCATCCATTTTCATCCACATCATCGTGATCTTCGGGAAGTGTGTTCGGACACATGTCGAGTTGATCCGCGTTTTCGTCAACGTCGTTGACACCGTCACCATCCGTATCGATGTTCGTTTGTGAAGAAGAACAGCCCACACTGTTGACAATCTCACCAAGAGGGGTGTTCGGGCAGATGTCGAGGTCATCGGTCACGGTGTCTCCATCTGTATCGAGTTGCGAGCCTGAGCAGCCATCCGGATTGACACTCTCGCCCTCGGGTGTGTCCGGACAGAGATCATTCTCATCGGGGATGTTGTCGCCGTCCTCATCCCCTTCGGGCATCGGGCAACCAGGGCCCGGATTTCCAAGCAAGGCGCCTGGAATATCCTGACAGCGATCCCAATCTCCGACAGGGTTCTCGCCGAAGCCATCGCCGTCGCGGTCGCGCCATTGGTCGGGGTCATCCGGAAGAGCATCGCCCAGCTCATTCTCCCTGAGACCAGTTGACGAATTGAAATCGAATGAATAGATGTTGGAATGTCCATCACCATCGGTATCTGTACAACCATTTCTGTCCGCGGTCGAATTGCCCCAGATGCTCGGGCAGTCGTCGGGATTGTTGCCACTGATGTTGTCTCCGTATCCGTCCTCATCGGAGTCGGCATGCTGAGTCCAATCAAGTGGGAAGGCATCGCGATTCCAAGCATCCTGCGAATTGTTGTCGCCATAGCCATCACCATCGCGATCGCCCCACTGCTCGTTGCAGCGGATGCCGCAGAGATTCTCCGTCGAGGTGTCGTCAGGTGCCCAAGGGAACAAATCAGCACAGTGCTCACCGGCAGCATGCGTATTGCCTTCAGCATCCACCCAAGAATTGTAACAACGTGTGACGTTGTAAGTCCACCCGTATGGTTTGGAGGATGTCGGAGGTTCCGGGTCGGACCAGCCATCTCCATCACTGTCGAGGCATCCACCTCTATCATACATCGAGGCGCCATCTAGGCCAGGACATTTGTCACCCGTGGGGGCGCTTGAGTTGTCACCCCAACCATCTCCATCTTCGTCGATCCATTGTTGTGGATCCAGCGGGAATTCATCGGACTCGGCGTTCTGTCCACAGCAATCAGGGCCGTGATTGTCGTAGCGCCCATCACCATCTGTGTCGATGGCCTGCATCCAATTGGTGGGGTGGCGGTCGCCATCCCATCCAGAAGCACCAGAGGGGTCGGACCAACCATCACC
>CAXEUI010000155.1:0-3609 GCA_963999335.1 uncultured Candidatus Poseidoniales archaeon | reverse complement strand
CGAGCAAGGTTACCACGTGCTGGTCATCTACACGGACATGACGAATTATTGTGAGTCACTACGACAGATTGGTGCTGCTCGAGAAGAAGTTCCGGGACGACGTGGTTATCCTGGATACATGTACACTGACCTTGCCATGCTCTATGAGCGGGCTGGAATCGTCAAGGGGAAGGCTGGATCGATTACTCAGTTCCCTATTCTGACCATGCCCGGTGACGATATCACACACCCAATTCCTGATCTCTCTGGTTACATCACCGAGGGTCAGATTGTGATTTCCCGTGAGTTGCACCAGAAGGGTATCTTCCCTCCAATCAACGTGCTGCCTTCTTTGTCACGTCTGATGAATGCCGGTATCGGTCCAGAGCAGACCCGCGAGGACCACAAATCGGTTTCCGACCAGCTCTACGCTGCCTACGCACAGGGACGTGAACTCCGAGGGCTCGTCGCCATCGTCGGCGAGGATGCGCTCAACGAGCGTGACCAACAGATGCTGAAATTTGCGGACATCTTCGAGGACAGATATCTTCGCCAGAGCAGGGACGAGGACCGTTCAATCATCGAAACCCTCGACCTCGCATGGGAATTGTTGACCAGCATTGACACGAAGTATCTGGTCAGGCTTGATCAGAAGTGGATTGACAAGTATCACCCAACCGAGAAGAAGTCGTGACCTGATACCCGTATGTGGACAAAGAGGTGAGAAAATATGGCGCTTGATATCCAACCCACTCGCAGCGAGTTGATCAACCTCAAGCGGCGCATCAAGCAGACTGAGAACGGCTACAAACTGCTGAAGATGAAGCGGGACGGGCTGTTCCACGAGTTCCGCTCACTGCTCACGGAGATGATTGAAGCCAAGGAAGGGCTGGTCGTCACCTATCGTCAGGCCAAGCGAGCCATTTCGCTCGCCTCAGCAATCGAAGGCGGTCTGATGGTGAAGAGTGCTGCCATCGCCGTTGCAGAGCACCCGGAGGTTGAGGTCAGAAGGCACAACATCATGGGCGTCGTAGTACCGAAAGTCGAGGGTCATCACCTATCGCAATCAATGGCTGAACGTGGATTGGGACTCGTCGGCGGCTCGCCCTATCTGGACGAGGCCGCTGACTCATATGGCGACCTCATCGTGAGCATTGTCAAAGCGGCCGAGATGGAGTCCACTCTGAAGCGATTGCTTGTTGAGATTGAATCGACCAAGCGAAGGGTCAATGCCCTTGAGTTCAAGGTCATCCCCGAGATGGAGGAGGCCCGCGATTTCATCCAACTTCGCCTTGAGGAAGTCGAGAGAGAGGAGACTTTCCGTCTCAAGCGATTCAAGAACAAGTGAGCAGGACCTACGGTCCTGCTCGTCACTTATGAGAGGCGTGGGTCATATATCGGTTGAAGGGACGCCGGTCCCACCAGAGGTGGGAACATGACCGAGCCAGACGTGATTGAGCCCATGCGTATTGACGCGGATCTCTGGTCACATCGTAATCTCCTTGAACGCATTGTTCAACGCTGGTTCCACATCATCGAAGAGATGCAGGATGTTGAAATCGGCTGGGAGGTAACTCTCAGTGAAAAGCAAGACAACGCTGACTCTGCACTCAACGCGTTGAACAGGCATTTGAGGGGCCTGTCATGGATTGCCGTTCTGCAAGAAGGGAATCCATACGACCTCATCATTCTGCCAGAACCGCCTCGCGGCTTGGGCCTTTCCAATGTCCAGACTTCTGTAATTTGGACAATTTTCACGTTTTTCCTGACACTCGCAGGCGCTGCCTGGTTGCAACTTCAGGATTCAGAACTGAAGTTGACCGACATTGAATTGCTTGCTGAGGCATTCTGCTGGTTTGCCCTTCCCATTTCATTCGTGCTGTTCATCGGCAGCGATCTGCGGCGAAGAATTGCACTTCGAAACGGCGTTGATATGGGGCACCACATCCCATTGGCAGTTCCGTTTCTGATGACCCCGGGTGCACCGATTTGGCCCTTTGGACTCATCGGATTCACGAGTCAACGCCGCATGGATCTGATTCCATTCAGAAATCGATACTCTCTTGCTGCAATCACACTCATCGCCCCTTTGACATTGATTGTTTCAGGGTTCGCCTTCACACTCATCGGTTATTCGATGACCTCGAATACATCGCCTCATTTCGGCAGCACTCCAACGATGGTCGAACCCGCTTTATTGCCAGAATTCATTTTGAGTCTCCTCTTTTCTTCTGAAGAGATTACGCTTCGCTCAGCATGGTTGCACCCTCTGGGTCTGGCGGGTATCGCCCTCACCACGATGGGTTGGATTCTATTGTTGCCTTTGCCCGGATTCCCTGGTGACCGCCTCCTTTCTGCCCTCTTGAATCCAGGTGAAATGGAGGATGGCAGTACGCAGACGTGGCTTTTCGTGGGCATTCTTGCCGCCGGAATCTATGTCCTCTTGAACGGTGGATATTGGCCTTGGTTGTTGTTGATTGGTTTGGGGGCTTGGCGACGCTTCAGCCCTGAATCAAGTGCACCCCCATTCGTATTGAACGAGTCAATAGGGTTTGATGAAAGTACAAAAAATCGCTTTGCTATTGTCATGATTTCTCTCCTTCTCCTTGGATTCCCGGGACTTGTGCCTGTGGGCAATCTTGAGAATTGGGATGCTGGACTGGACACCACAGAATGGCCTTCAGAAGTCCATTTTTCTCCAGATGAACTGGTCGAGATTGAATTCCCTTTACTGACAGAGGGTGTGGTCTCGATGGATGTCGAATTCCAATTCCGTTGGCTTGGTGCAATTGAATACGGCCAGATCTCTGAGGGATGTGGACATCCATGGGAGTCCTGCACTTTCCGTGATATCGGCCCGATTTCAGAACAATCGTTGGAGGTGGAATGGCCTACCCCAATCCTCGGTCAGATTGGAGGCCCATCCATCCTTCAGGTACTTTGGCTTGAAGATGGGCAATTGAGAATCCATGAGGTATCTCTCTCCCCTGATGTGACTCCCATGCCGCTTGAAACTGCATGGAATTGGGATGGAGATGCTGCGACCCCTCGATATTGCACGAACGTCACGTTGGATGACGAGCGTGCTGGAAATGTGACCATTGATGAGAATCACATCTACGCACCGCTGTTCTCATTCGACGGTGCAGATCGAATTGCCATTCCAGCTGGGGATGAGATGGAGGTCTGCATCACTGGGCTGTTCGGTTCGCATCGTCTCACCTTCACTGATGGAGCGCTGGTTTTTTCCGATGGCGCAATGCCATATGACGAGATTTTTTACCGAAAATCTGACACCATCACGCTACACGGCAGACACGTGGAACTGATCAACCGTTGTTTCTTCGACGTCGATATCGCCCTGACCATGAAGCAACTGACCATTGGCGATGAAAATTTCAATCCAGAGCAAATCAAGCACATGGAAGTGACCACGGATGAGATTGTTATTCCACGGGAGGCAATGGGATTTGGCGATGTTAAATTCATGGGAGCAATCGGCGCGTTCCTTGGGTGGCAGGCAACAGTCTTCTCCCTGATGGTAAGTGCTGTTATGGGTTCAGTAGTTGGCGTGACTTTGATGGTCTTGAGAAAAGATGAATGGGCCGGGCGCCTGCCCGGTTTCGACCA
>CAXEUI010000154.1:0-3647 GCA_963999335.1 uncultured Candidatus Poseidoniales archaeon | reverse complement strand
ACATCAGTCGGATCCGGAAGGACGAATGATCCTTTCTCAAGTGCACAACCCAGTCCCTTGAGCAAGCCCACGCCAATGCCTGTTTCCTGCTTGGAAACAACCTCACTGCCTTGTAAATCCTTCATGGTGCGCGCATCAGCGGATTGCCCCTCCAACCAGTCCCAGAGGCGTTGTTCTAGGAGTCCGTTCTCTAGAGCAGCGGCCCCTTCGGGGCCGAGTGCCCACACAGTGGTCTTGGCAGCCTCGACATCCACCAGCCCATTCTCTGCGAGCCCCAATCCGGCTCCAGCAACATGTGCTTGATCATTCCAGCCACACTCGGCCAAGACCTGATCCAGACTCCAAGAATCGTCGGGTCGAGAGCGCAATGCCTTCAGCATCCGCTTCTGGTTGTTGGACAGTTCCACGCGCAGGCCTCCAGAGGAGGCCTCCCCACCTCTCGCTCTTGACCGTTCCGTGAAAAGAGGGGGCTCATTCCTCTTCTTCCCAGAGTTCTTGACCACAGCCGGGACAGGCGTATGCACTCGGTTTTCGACCCTCGACCCACTCCAATTGCCCACAAGAACCGCACAGGATGCTGGTGCGAATCGGGTCGTCCAGTGTGGTGTCGACTCGATACATTACCGAACCGCCCGCACCGGGTGCCAGAGTGTCCTCTTCGGGTGTCCACTTGGAGATATTTTTGGCTGACATGCCCCTTGGTTCTTCCTTCATGGAGATCGCCCAGACCAGCATGAGGCTGCCAGCGATTCCAGCCGGCGCAGCAATGGCCAGACCACTGGCTCCTGGGAGGCCCACAGAAATGCCAGCGGCGAGTAATATCAAGGTCCAAGAAGCGATGAAGATGTTGTTGCGCAGATGTTGCACTGCTCTCCCTTTCCTCAGTATTTGATGGCTGTTCCATAGGCGAGGATCTCAACACCGGATGTCCGGTCTTTCCCGCCTCCCGTTTTGGTCAGCATCGAGGTCTCAAGCCTCAAATTGATGACTTCGTCGAACCCTGCCTCTGAAACCTGTTCTCGAAGGCGCTGCTTGGCTTCTCTGCGCGCCCAGTCAACAACCTTCGTGAAGACATTGATTTCTCCTCCAAATAAGCTGATAATCCCGCCAATCCACATCTGTACCCAACTGGGTGACATCACCACACTGGCCATCATCATTCTGAATTCACGAACTTCTCGATTGCCCATGGGTTTGCTCAAGGTGCTCAACGCATCTCCGCTGACGAAACTCGTTGCGGACTCACGCTCTAGGAGGACCTTTCTCTTGCGGGGTTGGTAAATCAGGGTTGCAACCAGACTCAACAGCCATGGTCCGGCGGTACATGCAAAAAAGCAGAATACCCCGAGAAATGAGAGAAGGTCCCAATCAGCCATGTGATCCCCTCACTGTGCGATTACTGCAGTTCCATAGGCCAACAATTCGGCAGCGCCACCGGCCACCGATGAGGTTGCAAAGCGAACATTGACCACGGCATTCGCACCGCGAGCCGAGGCGTCCTGAAGCATTCTGAACAAGGCTTCATTTCGCGATTCTTGGAGCAACTCTGTGTAGGCTTTGATTTCGCCACCAGCGATGTTCTTGAATGCGGCACCAATGTCCTTGAAGACGTTCTTGGCGCGCACGGTCGAGCCGGTGACCACACCCAATGATTGGGAGATGGTCATTCCGGGGATTGTTTCAATGTTTGAAAATATCAAGTTCGGGGCAGCTGCTTGCATACCTCATCGTCCACCGAGACGGACCTTCAAGGTTGAGTTTCATCTTGTTCTTGGTTTGTCAGAGGCGTGAACACAGGTTGTCGATGGAATCCGCTCTCTTCGATCTCCCCTCCTGCTTGGCTCTTCATGGAACACATGATGATAATCAATAGGAGGAAGACGTTGCAGACCAGTGTACCACCGATTTGCATTCCGGCTTGGATGTCCATCCAGATTGAATCCTGAAACTCAGGAAAAGTTGCGTAATATTCGTTCATGATTGGTTGTATTTTCCATGCATACCATAGTTGAGAGACGGTTGTGATTCCTAGCCAGCCATAGGCGACTTTGTACCCATTCGGGTCCAATTGGAACAACATGAAGATGGCCACGATTGCGATCACGCTGGAGATTAACCCGGTCCAGATTTGGATTGGACTGAGTTCATCGATGTCTTCCATCATTTTTTTTTGTCGCAACATAGGCGTCCCATTCCTCCTTGCTGGCATTCCACTCATCCTGTTCCCTGGATGTTCCATCCGCTGGATAGTCGTCGGGTTCTTCGATTCCCCAATCACCCACGAATCGGTCATAGGGGACGATGGCTACGAAGATGACGCCAAGCAGCGAGAAGAAGACCATGATGGCCAGAAAGATGGCCAAGCCCCAGGACCACCATTTGGAGGGCCCCGTTTGCAGATGGCCGGTGTGGCCTTGCCACGGTGATGCTTGCATGTTTGCCCCTCAGGCACTCATACGCCATGCATCCGCCAAAATACCTGCGGCTCGGTCCGCATTGTAGGTCGGAATCGAGCAGAGTCCAATCCGAATTCCTCCGTTCAAGGGAACCACATACAGTCCTCTGGAGGCCGCCGCCTGAGCCACCGGCTCGGGGGTATCGTGCGGCAGGAAGGCGAAGTATCCATCATGGCTCGGCAGGAGGGGCACGCCTTCCTTCTCGCAGCGAGCGTTGAACAGTTCTCGACGCCTGTCGAGCATCTGGTGGAGGCGATCTCTTTCACGCAGCCATCCGACATACTTGTCGACATCTGAGTGGATTGAATGCAGGGTGGCCTGCGGCAGTCGTGCTGCCCCCGACCAGGTGCCACGCCCAGTGTGGAGCATGACCTCAACCAACTTGTCCACAAATGCCCGATTGGGATGCATCATCACCAAGGCGCCGCATCGCTGACCATACAGTGTGTGACTCTTGGAGGCTGAGAATCCGTAGCAGACCAGAAGATTGCCCGGCCAGATGCACTCCTTGGCAAACTCTGACAATGTGTCGCCCCATCCATGACGTTCCTTGGAATAGGCTGCATAGGCGCCGTCGATGAACAGGGTCACGCCCTTGTCTGGATTGTTAGCCGCTGCCTCAGCGAAGATGGTTAGTACGCGCTCGCGACTTTCGGATGTGAGTGACATTCCAGTCGGATTGTGAGCGGGGTCGTTCAGCCAAGAGAGAATCTTGTCCTGATCCTTCATCAGTTGACTAAGCATTGATGTCAGAGCCTCTTCATCGATTTGAGAATCCTCTCCATGCAATGGCCAAGTTGCGGTGGTGATTCCACATTCCTTGGCAATGGTGTTGTAAGGCCCCCAATGGAGCTCGCGCAACAGGATGGCATCGCCCGGTTCGAGTGACACCTCCTGGCGGGCCAGAGCTTGCTGGAGGTCTTCGATCGTGATTTCGTAGGCTATGGGCAACATCTCAACGCCTTTCAATTCGGCCACGTCGATCAGTACACCACGCGTCATCAAAGCACCCACGTTTTCCACCCCAAGCGCGGTGAAACCGGAGCGGGTGATGATTTCGTCTCGCCTGAAGCAGTTGTACATGCTGTCCCCGATCGTCTGGTGGCTGAAGGCGTCGAACTGGGTACCCACCTGGCCGAGCTCGGTGACGACGAGGTCATCACGGTCTACCGGGATGGGTGCCGGGAAATG
>CAXEUI010000153.1:0-3654 GCA_963999335.1 uncultured Candidatus Poseidoniales archaeon | reverse complement strand
TGAACCAGGTACATTCACCCATGTTTTGATCGAATGTCGTTGCGTCATCCAACGCAATCTGGAGGGCGTTTTCGTCGCAGCGAAACAGATGCTTGCTCCGGGCGGTCAATTGATTGTCAACGAACCGGTGATGGGCCCCTCATCCACTCTGCCGAAACTCATCGGTCGCATCGTCGGTGAGACTCGGGTGCAAGAGGTCGTGCATCAGCGAACGGCGTTGGGGATTCGCATTGAGATGACGACTGCGGGGTTTGAGATGATTCAGAGTCAACCCGAACCTGAAGTCACAGAGCGACTTCTGACTAAATTGAATCAGATCTCGATGTTGTTGAAGATGGCCTTGCGTTTTTCCTCCTTCAATCCGTATTCCAAGGAGTTCCCATTCACGAACAAGGATTTGCTGAAGGCCTTTGACGAATTGAGGAAGGCCCTCGACGACGAGACGTTTGGTTGGCATTCGTGGCGGGCGACCCCTGTTTGACCGCAAAGGTTGACCTCCGAATGGTCGACTCGCATGACATGAGTTGGGTGTTCGATGCTGGCAAGATTGGACTGACCGCACTCATCATCTTCGCCGTGGTACAGGTGCAGGAACGCAACACACTGATGGCCGCTGTCCTTGTATCCATCCCGATTGTCAGCGTCCTATCGATGATGTGGATGAATCACGAAGGCCAATCCGCAACCGAGATTGCAGGCTTTGCCAAGGACATCGTGTGGCTGATCCTCCCATCCTTGCTCATGTTCATCGTCATGCCACTTCTGATTGAGCGTGGCTGGGAGTTCTATCCCGCACTGGGTGCCGGCCTTGCGACCACCATCTTGGGTTATTTCCTCATGGTTCAATTCATGGAGAAATACGGATTGACTGCCTAGGAATTGTGGAATTTGTTCAGATTGATGATTGAACCGATGCGTGCTTCGACATCGGACTTGATCATGGCTAGGCTCTCTTCGGATTCGGCCTCTGCACGCATGACGAGGATGGGTTCAGTGTTGGACGCTCGACAGAGATACCACCCATCTGGATATTGCACACGGACCCCATCGACCGCACTGTATTCCATGTCGGAATAGGCTGCGCGTACCGCATCCATGGTCTCTTTTCGACCAGCGGTCAATGGCACCTTGGCTTCCCCAGTCGTGGGATAGGTCGGGATGCCTTCAAACAGCGCTGAGAACGGTCTGTTGTCTCGCGCGACCAGTTCAATCAGACGTGCCGTTGTATACAGTGAATCATCGAATCCATTCCATCGGTCGTTGAAGAAGAAGTGTCCACTCATCTCTCCCGCCATCGGCACCTCGGGATTCTCGCGCAGCGCTTGTTTGAGGAAGGAGTGGCCGGTTCGCATCATGTGTGCGATTCCACCGGCGGCCTCAATGGTCTGCTTGAGTGCCATGCTGCACTTGACATCGTGAATCACAGTCCGTGCCGCATCGCTCGCATCCGCGGGTACGCGTGAGAGAATGTCACGTGCGAACACGGCCAGCACACGATCTGGATGGATGAAATTCCCATTCTCATCGACCACACCGACTCGATCACCATCTCCATCGATGCCGATGCCAAATTCAGCGCCGGTCTCGACGACCTTCGCTCCGAGTTCGACCATGTTTTGAGGCCGAGTCGGGTCGGGGGGGTGGTTGGGGAAGGTGTTGTCCCACTCACAATGCATGGCCACTGTTTCGCATCCGATTTGATTGCAGAGGTCTACCATAAAGGGACCAGGAACTGCATTGGCGCAATCGATGGCCACCTTCACTTGACGATTGGGCAAGCCCGCTTTGTCGATGACCTCAGCCAAATAATCCGAGAGGAAATCACCGGCATCGATGTGCTGTCCTTCACCCGAACGAAATTGACCAGCCTCGAACACCGCTCGAAGCGCTTGGATCTCATCACCCGCCATCGCTGCCGTTCCTCGACACATCTTGAATCCGTTATACTCGGGCGGGTTGTGACTCGCGGTAATCATCACACCTCCGTCGACAGCGAGATTTGCGGTCGCACTGTAGAGTGCGCCAGTGGTACAGATGCCCAGATCATGTACATCACAACCTGCTGACATCAGTCCGTTGACGAACGCCTCATGCAACTCAGGTCCCGATTCACGAATATCACGACCCACAGCCAGAGCGCCGCAATCGAGGAAGGTGGGAAGCGTACGACCGAGTCGAGTGGCGAATGCTGCAGACAATTGTGAGCCTGAAATTCCTCGGATATCGTAGGCCTTGAACGTCTCAAGGGCCCATTCACTCATGGACGGTCGACTGGGGCTTTACTCAAAGTCACTGCGATTCATCGGGTGCGTTAGAATCGTTGTTTGACGCCAGATTGCCCGTCTTCGCGCGCACAATCATGACATAGATGACAATCAGAGTCAATAGATCGATTCCGATGATGAGGTAGACCAGCCATCTCCATTCTGGAAGTGCGGTCCAGACCCACCCACCCACAACACATTCGGATAGAAAGATGCCAAACAAGATGGGCATCAACAGTGGCCAATCAAGGACATTAAACGACTCTTTTTGAGAATCGAACTCGTCCATTGAATCACGCATCTTGGTGAGCCTGTACGACGATTTCAATCGCAGCCCCTCGTGGCAATGCGGCCGCTTCGAAGGCGGCTCGGGCAGGTGGAACTTCAACATCGGACAGCCACGCGCCATAGACCTCGTTCATCGCAGCGAAGTTGTTGATGTCGTCCAACAGGACCTGTACGAATGTGACCTGATGTTTTGTGACACCAGCCGCAGCCAATAGCACGTCAATCTTGTCGAGGGTCGCCTGAGTTTGTTCAGCAATGCCCCCTGCATCGGGTGCAATCTGTCCTGCCAGCCAAATGATGCCACCCACCTTCACGCCAGGGCTGTAGGGTCCGAACACTGGCCAGTCGGCACCAATTCCCTCTTTCGCCATGCCTCTGGCTTGCACTGGTGGGACATGAGCGTTCGGTTCATTCACTCCCGCCTTTTCGCAGGAACATGCGCACTTGTTGGGTGATTGACCATCCAGCACATTTCCAGTTGTTTCGACAATGGTTTCGAGATCATGACATCCTCGTGGTGACCGAGCGACAGGAACTCGATGCGATGTTGGCAGATGGTTTCGATCAACATGTTCTCCGCGTACCCCGTGTGCAAGGCACGTTCCTGCAGAAGGTCGCTCTGGGACGACGTCGCCAGAAGGCAGTCCGTGCCTTTCTGCTATCCAATCCAGTGTTCCGGGTGATTTCCAAGGGCGCCCCGTTCGAGTTGCGAGCGGCCAGAGGTTTGGTCGCTGAGCGCTGGTACCTCACGGATACGGAGGTCAACACGGCTGCGCACAAATTGGTCAAGCCCACGCACATTCTGCTGCCAGAGTCATGGGAGGGTGCGCTGAAGGCCACAGACACCTATCCTGGGATTCTCCCACAGGCTTACGTTCCACTGAATTCGGAGGCTTGGGAGAGCGCAAAGGGTCAGGTTCAGAGAGAGTTGGGTCTTTCTGAAGATGAATTGGTCGTTTTACATCGAAAATTGGCCGGTGGTGGCATCCATGATCCCCCTGAAATCGTCAATTATGAACAAGCAATCCGGAAAATGGAGGTCCATTTCATCGAGAACAAGGAATCTGCCGCTGCCACGGATGGATCAGCCTGGGAATTGCCC
>CAXEUI010000152.1:0-3656 GCA_963999335.1 uncultured Candidatus Poseidoniales archaeon | reverse complement strand
CTGTTGAAATCGATTCAATGATCCATGAAGAGCGAGACGAGCAAGTGTTCCAAATGACGGATTCCCCTGTGGATTACCAGAATGCCACAGTCACTGAAATCGCACTGGACGAAGGCCATCTGGTGGCACTGGTCAATCTTAGTGTGGTTGATCGTTTGGTGTTGGTCGATCTCTCCAGCGGTGAACAGCGCATCCTTGGAGACCCGGTTTTCCCCGTCGCTGCCCCCAGCATCGGACATGGGTATGTTGCATGGCAACATCATCAATTCCTGATCTCGAACAACCCCTTGGACATGTATCTGGATTGGGAAGTGGATTACCATGATATTGAAGAGAATCAATCCTATCAATTGCACACTGAAGATGAGATTGACCAAATTGAACCACAGGTGATGCACGATCATATCGCTTGGCTGCAAGTCGATGAGAACAACGAGACTGAGATTCGTATTTTCACCTTAGAAGTCGTTCTTGAACCGTATTCATCCAACATTTTGCAATTCTCGATCCTTCTCTTGCCCCTTCTTCTCCTCACTTGGACCGCGCAACGATTGAAGGAGAACGAAGGGCGCATTCTGCCCAAGCGTCATTCCGCAGAGGAAGAGTGATTATTCCGCGAGACGGAACATCTCGTCGAGGTTTCTCTGGGCTCGAGAAATGATATCAGCATCAATTTCGATGATTTGATCCGGTCTCGGGTCTTTCAACGCCTGGAGGATGTCCTCCAATTGTGTGGCCTTCATGTGACGGCACATGACACAGGCTCCATACAGATTGAGTTCAACTTCAGTTTCTGCCAGCACCCGCTCCGCAGTACCACATTCGGTAATCAGCATCACGTCAGGTCTCCCCTCTCCGCCGAGACGAATCGCTTCGAGAATTAATCTCTCGGAAGAGCCGACGAAATCAGCTTCATCCAGCACATCTGCATTGCATTCCGGATGGGCCAATACCGAGAGATTTTCGCCGATGCGCTCTTTCCATTCCCTAACTTTGTCTCCGGTGAAGACAGCGTGGACTTCACACTCGCCATCGTACACGATGACCTCCTTCTTTCCAACCAATGCCTTTTGCAGATGCGCCCCCATGAAGCGATCTGGAACGAAGATCAAACGATTGCCAGGCAATCGCTCACAGATGCGCATGTAGTTGCTGCTGGTCACACTAACATCGCATTCTGCCTTGACCGCCGCAGTGGTATTGATGTAACAGGCGACCGGTACGCCAGGGTATTTCGCTCGCAGGTTGCGAACATCTTGTGCTGTGATTCCATCCGACAAACTGCATCCAGCTTCAGGAGAAGGGTGGAGGACGGTTTTGTGTGGGCTGA
Organism: uncultured Candidatus Poseidoniales archaeon; assembly: GCA_963999335.1. GTDB lineage: Archaea > Thermoplasmatota > Poseidoniia > Poseidoniales > Thalassarchaeaceae > MGIIb-P. The sequence continues at coordinate 2,326 of CAXEUI010000152.1, read as the reverse complement.
CGATCTTCGCGGTTTCAGCCATGAATCGAACACTTGAGAAGAGAATCGTCTGCTCGGGGGCATCTCGTGCTGCCTTGGAGAGGGTATAGGAATCTGCAACTTCATCCGCCACCCCATAGATGATGTCTGGGGTCTGGTATGTGTGAGCAATCAGAAAGACATCATTCTCTTTCTTCAATCGATTGATTTCCAAGGTCAAGGGCGCAATACTGCGGCACGTTTCCAGCGGCCAGCGTTGATGCTGCTGAATGGACTCTTGGAGACGAAGGGCCTCAGCCTCGATTTCCCCCTCAGTATACGCCGGTGCCTCGTATTTCGCGCGTGGCAAAGGCACGGTTGGCAATGTTAGCCCCATTCGATTTGCCGTCAAGTGCAACCGCTTTGAACTCATCTCATCTCCGGGGAGCGATGACGGGGCCGTGGGTCGGGGCAGAAATGCTGCATCAAGGTGCAGAAGCCATTGTGCATGCGGGCACTTGGATGGGCCGAGAAGCGATACTGAAACAGAGGCAGCCACGTACATGGAGACATCCCGATTTAGATGCCCGCCTCACCAAATCTCGAATGTCCGCTGAAGTTCGATTATTGCGCCGCCTGCACCTCGCTGGCTCGCCCGTTCCTGAATTGCTGGCCATCGATGCACCCGCTGGTTGGATCATCACCAGCCGGATGCCCGGTGTGCCTTTGTTCGACCACCTTCGAGGGGGAGGTGATTCAGAAATGCTTGAGGAACTCGGTGCCCTCATCCGTCGAATTCACGCCGGTGGCATCAGCCATGGAGATTTGACCACTCACAACATTCTCTGGGATGATGATGCAGGCCTCTCACTCATCGACTTCGGATTGGCACAGATTACAGATGACATTGAACCTCTTGGGTTGGATCTGCAGGTCCTCAACGAGTGCCTGAAAGCCAGTCATCCAAGCATCGAGGGGGCGATTGACCGTGTTCTACACGGGTATCTGACCGAGGGCGGACAAGAAATCGTCACCCGCTTCAATGACATTCGTGGCCGAGTTCGATATCACGGCTAAGCGGCTTGGGCGATCCTCATTCCCCCATACGCGAGAAGAGGGCAGCCCAGCAGGGTGAGCAGCAGGTAACTCATCGCCGGGCCATATTCGCTATTCTCGAACAGTTCAATCAAATCGACACTGTATGCTGACATCGTTGTGAATGCGCCCATGATTCCAGTTCCCAGAAGCAGCCCCATCTCAGCAGAAAGTGACATTCCAACCAGAATACCGAGAATCAGAGAGCCAACCAGATTGACCGTCAATGTTCCCCAAGGGAATCCATCTGGCATCCATTCGCCCACGAGGTATCGAAGGACAGCCCCTAGGGCGCCGCCAGCTCCGACCAGAGCGAGCATCTTGGGCTCCATGGTACCTTGGAACTGAAGAGAAGACTTCAACCCTCACCTTCGTTTCGCAGTTGTATGGCGACTCTGAACTTCCTGACTGGGAATACGGGGAAACTCGCTGAAGCGCAGACGCTGTTTTCTCCTCTCGGATGGGAGATTCAGTCCTTTGAGATCGATGGAGAGGTGCCGGATGTCATTGAGCCACAGAGTGACAATCTGACCAATGTGGCTCTGGCCAAAATTGCTCAGGGTATCGAATTGCTCGCATCGAAAGGGCGACTTGAGGAATCGTTGTTGGTGGAAGATTCAGGTTTGTTCATCGATGCATTGCCCGAATTTCCTGGTGTGTACTCTGCACAGGTTCTACAATCGATTGGATGCGAGGGCATCTTGCGACTTCTCGATACAGAACGTTCCGCCCATTTCTTGACCGTCGCAGTATTGTGGACTGGCGAGGTCGTCGAGGTCTTTATTGGGAGATGCGATGGAGAGATTGCGATGGAATGCAGAGGAGATGGTGGCTTCGGATATGATCCGATCTTTCAGCGATCGGGCGACGACCGGACCTTCGGGGAGATCGATCCGGCGAAGAAGCACGAGATCAGTCACCGGGCGGCCGCGTTCGGTCAGCTCGTGCGCGCGTGTCTGGCCCGGTAAGGCCGCATTCTGACCGCGCCCTCCCCGCTCGCGCTTTATGTGCACTGGCCCTATTGTGCGCGCAAATGCCCCTATGGCGACTTCAACAGCCACGTCCGCGGCCATATGCCCGAGGCGGAGTGGCTGGAGGGCATCCTTGCCGAGCTGGAGCATGAGGCGTCGCTGACCGCCGGTCAGACGCTGACGAGCATCTTCTTCGGCGGCGGGACACCCTCGCTGATGACACCGGCCAGCGCCGGTGCGATCATCGACCGCGCTGCCGCACTCTGGCGGGCCGCGCCAAAGCTTGAAATTACGCTGGAGGC
>CAXEUI010000151.1:0-3660 GCA_963999335.1 uncultured Candidatus Poseidoniales archaeon | reverse complement strand
ATGCTGTGACACCGAATTTACGTACAGCGATTCGCATCAATCGCTGCAACCATGCTTCAGCAATTGGATCGGTGGAAACCTGAGATGTGATGGGTTCAGGCTCATCCATTTCGCTGATGAGATCTGACAATTCCTCAGCTGTGGGTGAGCGAGGATGCTCGATGCCCAATTTCTCCATTTCAGCATCCAAGTCCATCTCCCCGATGACACGGCGGACCGTAGGGATGCGGCTGGGATCAGGTGGAGGGCCCGGCAATACAACAGCGACATCTGATTCTAACAGAACGGGGGATTCTTCCTCGGACTCCTCGGGTTCGTCATCACCTTCAATCTGTTCTTGGGCAGATCGGCCGGTGATGGCCATTGGTTGGACCCATCCGACATCCATCAAACCCATATCCTCACGCAGTGTTTTCACCCAAACAGCATCACCTTGAATGAGAACATCGACATCATCATCTGGAGCCCGAAAGCGAAAGCGGACAGGGCCCTTCAGCGGAGACATCGGCGACACTTGGCTCGGAGCGGTCTTTGAACCACACGGCCCGTAGGGCCGTAGAAAATTGAATTCAGGAATGGGCCAGATTGCGCAGGACGGTGGGGAGAATCCCCCCATTTCGGTAATATTCGACCTCGACAGGAGTATCCAGTCGAACCGTTGCATCGAAGGTAATCTCCGTCCCATCGGATCTTGTTGCAGTGACTGTGATCGAACTTAGTGGCACAAGGTTAGCCCGAGCAGGGATGTCGAATGTTTCCGTTCCATCCAGACCGAGAGAATCAGCATTCTCGCCTTCTGGGAATGTCAATGGCAACACGCCCATGCCCACAAGATTCGATCGGTGAATTCGTTCAAATGATGTGGCGATTACGGCTTTGACCCCAAGCAAGAGTGTACCCTTGGCAGCCCAGTCTCGGCTGCTGCCTGTCCCATACTGCTCGCCTGCCAGAACCACCAATGGAATGCCTGCCTCCTGATATTTCATCGAAGCATCGTAAACCGATTCCACGGCACCCGAAGGGAAATGCGTCGTGTAACCACCTTCGGTCCCCGGAGCAACCTGATTGCGAATGCGGATATTGGCAAATGTGCCGCGCATCATCACTTCGTGATTTCCGCGTCGGCTGCCGAATGAATTGAAATCGCGTGGCAGAACACCGTTGTCCATCAGATATTGACCGGCTGGTCCTGAATGTGGGAATGCACCGGCTGGACTGATGTGATCGGTCGTGACGCTATCGCCGAGTTTCAGGAGTACATGTGCGCCATCAATCGTTGAGATGGGAGCCGGGTCGGGTTGTATGCCCTCAAAGAATGAAGGCAGTCGAACGTAGGTGCTCTCAGGCGCCCAGGGATAGAGATCGCTGGGTGTGCTTGGTATGGCATCCCATCGCGGCTCGCTCATCACGGTGGAATAACGATCATTGAACATCTCAGGAGTGATTGCCTTCGCCATGACTTCATGGATTTCAGCATCGGTCGGCCAGATGTCTGCAAGCATCACAGATTGACCTTCTGAATCCACCCCGATGGGGTCCACAGCAAAATCGATGCCCAACGTTCCTGCAATGGCATAAGCCACCACCAAGGGTGGGCTGGCCAGATAGTTCGCTTTCACCTTCTGATGAACACGGCCTTCGAAGTTTCGATTGCCCGAAATCACGGAGCAGACGACGAGGTTTCCTTCATCGATTGCAGTGTCGATTTCAGGTTCTAAAGGGCCCGAATTTCCGATGCAAGTCGTGCATCCATATCCAACATTGTGGAAGCCCAATTCGTTGAGTGATTCCGTCAAACCAGCGGCATCGTAATATTCCGTTACAACGCGACTTCCTGGGGCCAAACTTGGTTTGCTCCAAGGAGCGACTTTGAGGCCCTTTTCGACAGCATTTCTTGCGAGGATTCCCGCCCCTAGCATCACCGATGGATTCGACGTATTGGTACATGATGTAATGGCTGAAATGACGATGTCTCCGTGCTTGAGATTGTAGGTATGGCCATCTGATCCGAGGACCTCGATTTGATGCCCACTATTTGCCACCTCAACGCCATGCCCAGAATGCCCAATCGGAGCGGTCAAACTTTCGTGCCAATGCGATTTCATCGCCGATAAATCGACGCGATCCTGTGGCCGCTTTGGACCAGCCATTGCCGGTTCGACATCACCCAGATCAAGAGTCAGATTCGAGGTGAATTCCGGAGTTGAAGATTCAGGGGTGTAGAACATTCCTTGGGCGCTCAGATAGCGCTTAACATTCTCAATATGTCCGGGATCCCTTCCAGACAATCGCATGTATTCCAACGTCGTCTCATCCACAGGGAAAAATCCGCATGTAGCCCCGTATTCAGGAGACATGTTCGCGATGGTAGCGCGATCGGGTAGCGTCAGGGCGAAAAGTCCTGCACCATGGAATTCGACGAATTTGCTGACAACCCCGTGTGCGCGTAACATTTCAACAATGCGCAACGTCATGTCGGTCGCGGTCACACCGGGTCGCAGTGTACCGGTTAATTCGAATCCGACGACCTCGGGCAAGAGCATGTAGATCGGTTGGCCAAGCATCACAGCTTCCGCTTCGATTCCACCGACACCCCAACCCAGAACACCGAGTCCATTGATCATCGTCGTATGGCTGTCGGTGCCGACCAGAGAGTCCGGCATCCACACACCATTCTCCTGACGCGCAACACTTGCAATCCACTCCAGATTCACCTGATGGACGATGCCACGGCCGGGGGGAACTGCACGGAAATTGTCGAGGCTCTGTTGTCCCCACTTGAGGAATTGGTAGCGCTCCATGTTACGCTGATATTCGATTTCCAGATTGCGTTCTCTCGCATCGGGGAAAAAGCCGGATACATCGACTTGAACCGAGTGATCAATGACCAGATCGACGGGGACTTGAGGATTGACCTTCTGTGGATCGCCACCCAACGCCACCATGGCGTCGCGTAGTGCCGCGATATCGACGACTGCGGGCACGCCAGTGAAATCCTGTAGAATCACGCGGGAGGGCATGAATGGGATCTCTGCGGGTGATTGGGTGGGTGACCATGCAGCGATTCGTTTGACATCGTCTTCTGTCACGAGAAAGCCGTCGCATTTGCGCAGAGCGGCCTCGAGAAGAACCCGGATGGTGCAGGGCAATTTTTCCAATTCACAAAGTCCTGCGGACTCCAACGCGTGAAGGTCGGCGAAGTGCCCCACATCGCCATTCGACATCGCAAATGTCGCCGATGCGGAGAAGGGGGCGTCACTCGCCATGATGCGACCACCAGACGGTCATCCTTGAACGTCACTCTCAAGTGGGGTCAGGTGATGATGACTGACTCAAGGATGACATCTGAGAGAGGCTTGTCGCTGGAATCGGTCGCCACCTCGCTGATTTGAGTGAGGTAACCACATCCTGAGGTGATTGTTCCGAAGACTGTGTGGACTCCCACTCCGGCATGCATATTCGTTCGATCCTGGTGAACCACTCTTCCAAGATCGAGGCTCTGGTCAAGGACGCTCAGGTTATCGGTATCGACGAAGCCCAGTTCTTTGACGACGGCCTACCTGCTGTCTGTGACCGCCTGGCCAACAAGGGACGCCGGGTCATCTGCGCCGGACTTGATCTCGACTATCGCGGCCGTCCCTTCGGTCCGATGCCCGAGCT
>CAXEUI010000150.1:0-3668 GCA_963999335.1 uncultured Candidatus Poseidoniales archaeon | reverse complement strand
CAATGTGTCAAGACTTGCAGAACTGGGCCGCATGACATCATCAGCAACCTCAGACAGAGGTGTGGCCACCAAACATTGGTCTTCGATTGCCGTCGCCTTGGTCGGGTCAAAGTAGAGTAAACCTGTCACGTGCTTGTCTTCGACCTCCGCTTTGTGGAGCGCATTCAATGCAGCCATGGCATCGCTTGGGTCATGGTCTGAACCAATCGTCTCAAGCCGCAAGATACTACCATCAAACAGGGTGATGTCATGGAATTCACCTTCGGGAATTTCAACACCTTCAATGGGTGAGTATGTCGGAATGTAATCGTAAGCGTGCAACTCGACATCATTGTCTTTGACATAGGTGTAGGATCGCAAACTCTCATCATTATTGTTGAAGGTCACACAGGGTGAGATGACATCGATAAGTGCGAATCCTTTGTGACTCATCGCGGCCTTCATCAATGCCGTCAACTGCTTCTTCGAGCCACTGAATGAACGAGCGACAAATGTGCATCCGAGGTTGATGGCCAGTTTGCACAAATCGATTGGCTGGTGTTCGTTTACAGCGCCTTTCTTCTTCTTGCTACCCTTGACCGCAGTCGCACTGTATTGGCCCTTGGTCAGGCCATAGACACCGTTGTTCTCCAGAACGTAGACCATGTCGAGGTTGCGGCGCACAGCGTGGATGAATTGTCCAATGCCGATGCTGGCCGAATCCCCATCCCCAGACACGGCGATGAAGGTCAAATCGCGGTTGCCCATCGCTGCACCCGTTGTGACTGCAGGCATTCGGCCGTGAACGGTGTTGAATCCGTGTGATTGCCCGAGGAAGTACGCCGGTGTCTTGGAAGAGCAACCGATTCCACTCATCTTGGCAATCTTTTCTGGTTTGAGTCCATTCTCCCAAGCAGAGTTGATGATAACGGTGCTGATCTGGTCGTGACCACAACCGGGACAGAGCGTTGATTTTCCACCCGTGTAGTCGTCCTTTGGCAAATCGATAACGTTCAGTTTGATGGTCATTCTCCTACCTCCTTCAGTACTCCCTTGATCAATTCTGAATAGTGACGTGCTCGTGGCGGCAATCCATCCGAATACGCGGCACTGTGAACCCTTGGAATGAGTTCATTCGGCAGTTCGCGGCGTAGGATTCCGTAGAGTTGCCCATCCCGATTGATTTCGAGAACAATCACGGTCTCGTGGTCGCGGATGAATTGCTCGACAACAGGCGATAGTGGGAGGGAGCGAACGCGGCACTGGCTGACCTTTCGACCAATCTCATCCTCCAGAATATCATCGATTTCTTGAATCGAATTCTCCATCGAACCATAGTAGATGATCCCGACTTCTTTCTCCACTTCCTCCCGCAGAACCGGCTGTGGGAGCCACGTTCGAGCATTGTCCATCTTTCGCTTGAGACGCATCATCAGAGCCTGATACACTTCGGGTTTCTCAGAATAGATTCCATCTTCATCATGGCCAGTTCCTCGATAGAGCATGGGTTCCAAGCCTGAACCGGGAAGCGTGCGATAGGGAATCCCGTCGCCATCCACATCTCGATATCGACCGTAGTTCTCGATGGCGTCCAGTTCAGCTTGTGTTCGCAGGACCTTGCCACGATCCATGGGCGTTTCCGGGTATTCAAATCCCTTGCATGCCCATCGATTCATGCCCAAATCAAGATCGCTGAAGCCAAAGACGAGCGTTTGCAATCGCTCGGCGACATCGAAGGCCTTCCAACCGTACTCAAAGCACTCCTGTATGTTTCCTGGAATCAGAATTGGATGCGTGGTATCGCCATGGCTGGCCTCATACAACATCGAGAGGTCTCCTTGTTGTGTTCGCGTGGGCAATCCAGTCGAAGGACCTGTTCGATTGATGTCCCAGATGACGCTTGGAATTTCAGCAAAGTAGGCCAGACCAATGAATTCTGACATCAGGGAGATGCCTGGTCCACTGGTCGCCGTCATCGCTCGAATGCCAGACCAACCTCCGCCGACCACCATGCCAGCGGCGGCCAATTCATCTTCAGCCTGAATCACTGCGCAGAGATGATCCCCATTCTCATCGGAACGAATCTCAGGGAGATAGGCAATCAGCGCTTCTGCGAGACTGCTGCTCGGGGTGATGGGGTACCAACAGAGCAGACCAACCCCACCGTAGTGGCTTCCAAGTGCGACGGCCTCATTGCCTTCGACCAAGAACATATCATCATCGATGTCCCGGGCTTCAATTCGGAAGGGAATCTCGGAGGTGTCGACATTCTCATTGATGAAAGCCCGTCCGAGGTTGACGGCCTCAAGATTCAGTTCGATTGCCCTCGCTTTGCCTTTGAACTGTTGTGCGATTGCAGTGTTGAGTTTGTCTTGATCCAATTCGAGAATTTCGGCGAGTAGGCCCACGTACACCATGTTTGAGATCATTCGACCCAATTTCGGATTGAGTCCACGGGCCATCTTGGTCATGGGCACACCGATAACAAAGCAATCATCTCGATTAACTGGCATCTTGACATCCTCGTTGAAGAGGATGAGTGTCCCAGGCAAACAATTCTCGATATCGTCATCCCATGTCGCCTTGTTCATGATGATTTGGATGTGGGTGCGATCACCGGGGGCTTGGTACCCGCTGTCACTCACCCTGAGGATATACCACGTCGGCAATCCAGAGATGTTGCTGGGAAAGAGATTCTTTCCACTGACAGGAACACCCATGCTGAACATGGCATTGAGTAGAATGAGGTTCGCGGATTGCGAACCTGTGCCGTTTGCTGTGGCGATATTCAGTTGGAAATCGTTGACAATCCGTTCCATCGGCGACGATGTCTCCTAGGGCTTGGGGGGCGTAGCCCCTCTACGCGTAATCTAGTCCCCGAGTCGTGCCGATAATAGGCATTGCTGCGTCCTCGGCTTCTATTGATGTGTATTGCCTCATCACGCAGTGCAACGAATGAGGAGGGAATCTCCTCATTCTTGGGCTTGTTTGCACCCATACCGCCTTCCGTTGCGGTTTTGAATGAGACCCTACTCCGCGGCCCATGCCGTCCAAGAAGATTGAGTATGGTTGGTTGAAAGCAGAGATGCAGATTCAACAGGATAATCCACAAGAAGCATTGGATATTCTGCGTGAAGCGGACGCCGATGCCACCCAATCCAAGACTTGGCGATTGGCGGGGGAAGCCAAGGCATTGCAGGCGGGTCAATCTGGCAATGACAAGAAATTGTTCAAGGAAGCAGTGGGTCATTACGAAAGTTCCCTGAAGTCGAACCCCAATGACAAGAAGGCTCGTCGAAGCCTCAACAGCCTTCGATCTGAGATGGATGGCCTCGGAATTCGCGCCGGTGGCATGACTGTGTTCTACGATGATGGATCACCCACGTTCATTGGCATCGTCAGCATCATTGTGGCCATCGGACTAATCTTGGTCGGTCTCAAACTCATTCCTGACCATCTCGCCGGTGAATCAGATGACACTGCGGTCATGACCGTATCCTTCCTGTCGAATCCCAATGATCCTTCAAGCCGTCAGTCTGTGCAAATCACAATTGAATTGCATCGAGATGATGCTCCGATTCATGTGGACAATTTCGTCAAACTGGCTCAACGGGGTGAGTATGAAAACGTGATTTTCCATCGCGTCATTGACGATTTCATGATTCAGGGTGGCGACTTCGAGAAGCAGG
>CAXEUI010000149.1:0-3702 GCA_963999335.1 uncultured Candidatus Poseidoniales archaeon | reverse complement strand
ATCGCTCAGGTTGAACATGCTGATCTGCGTGTGGCTCCAATCCAATCCCAATCCGTTCTCTCCACCGGGCATGCCGATGGTCAGCAAATCTCCGTTGGAGAGCGGGTGGATGTAGGTGGAGACACCGGGCACCTCGAGTTCGCCCAAAATGGTTGGATTCTCTGGGTCAGAGAGGTCGATGGTCCACAGAGGATCCATGTTCCGGAATGTGACCAGATAGGCCATGTCGCCGACGAATCGGGCGCTCCAAATGCGCTCGCCCTCTGCAATGCCTCCAAGATGAGATACCGATTGCAGGAGTCCCCCACGACAGAGATAATTGGTTAAATCTACGGAATTGACTGGGCATTCCTCAGGGGTAAGGACGGTGATGTGGTTCTGTGGTTCGATGACCTCCCATTCGCCACCCTCGGTCAGCCACCAGCGACCCCACGAATCAGAGGTGCTGGCCACGCGGATGTCGCCATTGTACTCGGACATCGAGAACTGATCCTGAACGGTGCCTGTGACTCGGCCGCTGCCGATGTAGGTCGTCTCACCCTCGACACTGATGTCGAAGGCGTGGATGTTGGTCGCATCCTCGTAGTCGTTGTTGCGCCAGAACCACCACCAGTCGTTGGCCGGCTCTGCCAGAACCATCATGTCGCCACTCGCATAGACCTCAACCCATGAAGAGGCGATGTGGTCAACCTCACTGCTGAATTCCTCGCTGAGCAAGTCCACGGTCATGATTGAGGTGAAGCCACGGCCAACGCCATCAGTGGAGCCGCTGAATTCGCTGCAGTCGCCGCTGCCGGATGAATACGAGGTGATGGTGCCGTCCGCATTGCGCTGGTGCATCTGCGGTGCGAAGTCGGCCAGCGTCAGCGCATCAAAGATGATTCGATTCGCATCGATCAAGTCCTCGACGGATCCATTCCAAATGTCCATCCGATCTTCCCAATTTTCAGTGTCCCAGTAGTCGTTGGGCAGAGATGGATAGGTCTGAATTCCGGGGATATAGGACCACATGTGTGACACGCTTCGAACGGTTCCGTTGACCATTCGTGCGGTTTCATGGCTGCCTTCGATGAAGATCTCTCGACCGACGTTGGGGTCGCTTCGATTGGTGATGTCAATCACGGTGTACTTGACCAGATTTGAGGAGCGCCAACTGCCATCCGAGGTCTGCATGATGGAGCGCAGTGGGTCATTGTCAGGGATGTTCCAACTGTTGATGGATGAGATGATGACCAGACTGTCACCCTCTTTCATCATCTGCAAGGGCTGGCCTTCCAATTCCATGTCAGATACGAGCGTGACATTGCCATGCTCGGGAACACCGATGATGACCAAGTGGTTGTTGTTGATCATGTAGAAATGATTGCCATCGAATTTGAGGAAGTCGGCTTCATCGACACCCGATTCCTGATTGTTGGTCTCAGAATAGGTACCAGAGCGGTCTTCGGCTCCGCTGCTTGTAGGAGGGGCGCCTCCAGAGTTTGAACCGCCGTCGGCATCCATGGATTGCTCAGCAACAGCGCCAACCATCACCATATCATCTACCATTCCGCCAAACATCATCATCGGTGATGCCCAATTCCAGTAGGCGTTCTGATCGATATCGACCAGTGTCTGTTCCCACAGAGCATCTCTCAAATCTTCGAGAAGGACACTGCAGTCATCATAGGTCTCGAGTGTCGGAGTGGTTCGGGTGCGTTCACCCAGATTCAACTGAGGCCAATCGCCATCGGGAGACATCTCCCAGATGACCACATCATCAATCTCATCGATGATGCCGCTCAGGCAGCCGGGCAACAGTAGCAGTCCAACGAGGAATACACTCACGCGAACGTTGGTTTTCATAGCACTTCGACCACTTTGTCCCTATTAGTGCCCTCGGTACCTAGTGTGACAGAACAAATCGGCACAGGATTGATGGGAGATGGCCGTAGTCCGCGCTATTGCGCGGACGGAGACAACCGACATGGCACGAAAAAAAGAAGACGATAATGATGACGTCTTCATTGAAGGAATCGAGGAGGCACTCGATGCGGCTTCTGAGGAGGCCTTGGTCCGTGCTGCTGATACCGTTTGCAAGGAATGTATGCAGATTCATCGAAATGAGAATATCCTGATTGTAACCGATCCACAGACCTCGACGATTGGGCAAGCGCTCTACGAGGCGGCGGCGAGAATCTCGGATCGCGTCCTGTTGGTGATGATGCCAACCACACACCGTCATGGAGACGAGCCACCGGCACCGGTTGCTGAACTGATGCGCAAGCAGGATGTCGTCCTCGCACCCACACGCTATTCTCTCACCCACACGCGAGCGCGCATGCAGGCGTGCCGTGAAGGGACCCGAATCGCGACGATGCCGGGCATCACCATGCAGATGTTCATCGAAGGTGGGATGACGACCGATTTCAACGCCATGCAATCGGCCATCGCGCAACTCGGAAAGACGCTGAAACGCCAGCGAAAGGTCGAGGTGAGAACCGATTCGGGGACCGACATAAGATTCGAGATTGGAGGGAGATGGGAACTTGGAGACAATGGCATCTGCAATCGCCCCGGTCAAGTCACCAATCTACCCGCAGGCAAGATTCTCGCCATGCCCAAAGAAGGGACGATGGAAGGAACCATCGTCATCGATGGAACATGGGATGCTGCGGTGGTCTCTGAGCCTCTCAAAATCAAGGTCGAAGCAGGGATGGTCACCAAGATTACAGGGGAAGGCAGTGATGATGTCAAAGCGATGTTCGTTGAGGCCAGTCGAAAACTCAAACCGCAACACCAAGCCAATGTCTGGACAGTGGCCGAGTTCGGATTTGGAATGAATCCAAGGGCGCGATTGGTGGGCAACGTGCTTGAGGATGAGAAGGTGCAAGGCACCTGCTATTTCGCATTTGGAGACAATACGAGCCTCGGTGGCAGCTCATCTTGCGGCATCCATGTCACTGGTGTACTCAAAGAGCCCACCGTTAAGATTGGAGATCTAAATCTATTGGATGATGGCGACATCCGCATCTGATCAAATACTCGAACCGCAGACTGGGCAATGACGCCAATGGTGTTCAACACCAATATTGCAGCCGCTACAATAGATTCCGGTCTGTAGAACGTGATGAACGCCGGACACGGCGGATCTCTGTCGACTTCCCGTGGTAGAGGGTGCAATCGCTGGAGGGGCTGACTGGGGTGAGGGGGCAACGGGGGTTCGCACAGGTTGAGCGACAGGGGCACGCTTCGGGGCAAGGAAGGGGACATTCGTCTGCTCTTCAGCGGCGGTAGTGAATTCTTCGTATTGGAGAACATTGTCCTTGTTGAGATCGATTCGCTCGAACATCTCATGTTGGACCTCGTCAGGAAGTTTGGCAATCATCGGAGATGAACTGAATTCTTCGGGTGAAATGACGCCGTCCTTGTTGGCATCCATCTCATCGAAGGCCTCGCGAACCTCTTGATCGCTGAGAGGGGCATCAAAGGCCGATGCGATGCTCACCTCGGGTGCTGCTGGCTCCGGTTCAGGTGCCGGAGCAGGTTCTGGCTCATGAGGATGACGGTGATCGCGGAAAAGGCGATGGCCGAGTAGAAAACGATCTCGCGACCGAGGTAAAAGGCGATGGTTCGGGGGAGCTGTCGCTGGCGCATTGAAGCGAGTGCCCCCGTCTTAGCGGTCCGCCGGTTGCCGGCAGCATAGGGGCTGGGATGTTGCCC
>CAXEUI010000148.1:0-3702 GCA_963999335.1 uncultured Candidatus Poseidoniales archaeon | reverse complement strand
CCGATTATCACCCCAGGTCCTGTCGGTGCAATGACGGTGTCCGTGGATTGGGATGACTGGACTGGCAGCACGTCATTCAATGTGAGTCGTGGCGTTGCCGTGGATGTTTTCATCCAGCACGTTTCAAATCAAGTTTCTTCAGATGACATGGTCGACCTCTGTGCTCTTTACACCGATCAACGTGGGAATACTTGGGCTACCAATGTTACTTGGTCGACCTATGGAGCTCTTGCCAATGACGCGTTGTCCTCGTTCATGGATCAGTGCATCGTCTTTGATGCCGGTCCCATTGGAAATTGGACCGTGGAAATCGAAGATCAAAATGGAATGTCTGCCAGTTTGACACTGTCAGTTGAACCCGGGAAATTGGCCCAAATCAGCCTCAATAACCTCGCCACCGAGATGAACATTGGGGATTTCTATCTCTTAGAGGCTTCAGGATTTGATGCAGCCGGGAATCCCGTGACCGTCGATGGTTGGAATTGGACCGTGACCGATGGTCCGAGCACGGACCCCATCGTACCCGATGGTGATGGCATCACCTTCGTACCCGATAAAGTCGGTCAGCATACCATCCAAGTCATGGCAGCCGCACGCGTGCAAGCCATCGATGTGGAGGTATTTTCCGGCATCCCCGTCAGCCTTGAGATTGAAGTTCTTGGGGGATTCGGGTCCCAGTCACCTGTGATTGTCACGGGATTATTCCTCGATTTGGTCCTCTACGGTGTGGATGAGAATGGCAATCGAAATCCCGTTGATGTTCCCGTTGAGGATTGGTTCATTCTCAATGACTTCGGCACCATTGAAAATGCCAGTGCCGGTGGCACGGGTCACTACACCTATACCTCCGGTGGAATCGGTGATGTCAGCATCACCGTCTTCCTCGATGAAGCCCAAGGTGTCCTCATCGTCCAAGTTTTGGAAGGCCCTCTTGACCATCTCGAGGTTATTTTGCCTACAGAAGGAGACCAAGGCACATCGATTCACTTTGAGATTGCTGGATATGATATCTCTGGAAACCCCGTCGATATCCATCAGTGTTCGGCCACCATCACCACCGATGCAGGAGAGGCAGAATGTGATGAGAACGGTTGGGAACTCGATTTGGAGACGTCAGGTGAACTGGTGGTTCATGCGCGTATCCAATCCTCCGAAGGCACGTCTGCTGAAGGAAGCGATTTCATCACCGTCCATTCGACGTGGTTCGGATGGGGAGACAATACACAGGTCATCATCGCCGGAAGTTTGGTGATTATCTTCTCCATTTCCACGATTCTTCTCGTATTGTTCAAGCATCTGGGTTCCCGTATCGAAGAGGAGATTGAGATGATTATGGATGAGAATGAAGAAGATACAGTCTCTCTCCCTCCTCCCCTTCCACAAATCGGTATCGGTGGTGCACTCCCCCCGCCTCCATTGGCCCACACAGCTCCACAGGTTGCCGACCCGCTTCCTGTTGCAACGACCCCGGCGCCTGTTGTTGCCGTTTCACCTGCCTTCCCACCTTTTTCCACACCTGCACCCATCGTTGCCTACGATCCATTCGCCGCTCTCCAGCCCGTGGTTGAATCGGCCCCAGAACCTGAAGTGGTTGAAGAGAAAGTCGAGGAAGATTGGGCCATCACCGAACCCGAGGAGGTCCCAGAACCTGAACAACCGACCCAGACTGATGATGAGTGGGGGGTGATGTCGGGGGACTGGGATGGTGGCGCGGATACACTGACGACCGCCGCTGCCGAATTCGCTGAGATCCAACATGAAAATCGACGGGGGGAAGGTCCACGCGATGCTGCTGAACAAACCCTTCGGCCGTTGCCAGGCACAGTTCTCGGTGAAGATGGTTGGTACTTTGACCGCGAAGGTCGCCCTTCTCATTGGATCCACACAGAAGAGAAGGGCTGGACTCAGGAATAGCGCTCATCCGCATTCGGGAAGTCCAGACTTCGCACATCCTCGATGTATTTCTTGACCGCCTTTGTCATCTCATCATAGAGGTGGAGGTATCGCCGCAAGAAGCGTGGATTGAACTCATGTGTCAATCCAATCAAATCGTGAATCACCAATACTTGTCCATCAACATCCGCACCTGCACCAATGCCAATCGTCGGGATGTTGACCGCTGCCGTGACTTTCGCGGCCAATTCCGCAGGAATTTTCTCCAAGACGATGGAGAAACAACCCGCTTTCTCAAGCAATATTGCATCCTCTATCAATTTGGCCGCCTCTTCTTCCTCGCGCGCGCGCACGGAATACGTGCCGAATTTGTAGATGGATTGCGGCGTGAGCCCCAGATGCCCCATCACTGGAATGCCCGCGCTGAGAATTCGTTCGATGGATTCGACGACCTCGGACCCTCCTTCCAATTTGACGGCGTGTGACCCGCTTTCCTTCATGATTCGAATGGCACTGTTGAGCGCCTGTCGTGAATCGCCCTGATAACTACCGAACGGCATGTCACAGACGATGAGTGCTCGATTCACACCGTTGACCACACATTGGGCATGGTAGATCATATGGTCGAGCGTGATTGGGACGGTGGTATCGTTTCCAGCCATCACATTGGATGCGGAATCGCCCACCAGAATGACATCGATGCCTGCTGCATCAAGGATGCGGGCCATCGAAAAATCATAGGCGGTCAGCATGGTGATCTTCTCACCAGCCTCCTTCATCTCCTGCAGAGTGTTCGTGGTGATTTTCATCGACTTTCCTGCAATCGACATTGGTGACCCTCCGAGATTGCGAGAAGCGCACCTCCCTTCAAGGGCTCGGCGGCTGAAACAGACCTATTCCTGCTCCTCAATGTTATCTTCAATTCCCTTCAGGAATTCATCGACATCGATGACCCCATTGGCATTGAGGTCGATTTCGTGAAACATATTACGGACATGGAATGCATCGTAATGAGGAGCGATGATGCTCATGGCGTGCACGAATTCTCCTTCCGTCAGATGATCAGGGTGAGTCTTGTCAGCTGCGGCGTGGAATACCAACCACCTCTTTTCTCGTTCAAACTGCTTCACATTCGTGAATTCGGTTCGTACTGTTCTCCAAGGTGTCAGCATCGGATGCGCTCTCGATTTCCCATATGAGTAGTAGGAAATCATCCCCATCACACAACAGGCTGCTGCGCCTATGATTGCTTTTGAACCCATCATATAGACCAAGATCACACCTCCAATGATGCCCATTATTTGGAAGAACGGAAACAGGGGTGATTTCCATTCGGGTGAGTACCAAGAATGGGTTGAAGCAGCTCTTCTGAGTACAATCACCGCTGAATTGATGATAATGAAGATCATGATTTGAAATCCTGAAGCCAATTTTGCCACATCTTGCACAGGCAGGACAATGATCGATACAGCCATCGCCAGACCGGTTCCTAAAATGGCCAAATGAGGTGTCTGAAATTGCGAGTGCACATTTTCAATCGCTTCTGGCAATAGGTTGTCTCTGGCCATCGCGAAAGGATATCGCGATGCAGCCATGATGCCAGCGATTTTTCCATCAAAACAAGCCATGCGTGGGTCGTCAGCATACGGGCGGCTCATCCAATCAATCGTGTTTTTCATGATGCCCGTCAAAGAACCGTTGTATTCAGGACTCGCGATGAGAAAACCATTGTGAGATTTCATTAACTCTTTAAACGAAATAACTTCATCTGGTATTCCATGTTCTGCTTCCCAATCGGAGCAATATAAA
>CAXEUI010000147.1:0-3724 GCA_963999335.1 uncultured Candidatus Poseidoniales archaeon | reverse complement strand
ATTGTTGGAAGGCCTCGACATCGCACCGATGTTGCATGAAGAGGGGAGAACCATCGCTGCTCGAGTTCTCGGCATGCCCGGTGGCCCCGATATTCTGGATGTCTTGATGCGACCCCAAGAAGGTGGGACGCTGTCCAAAGAGAGAGACAAATGGGGACGGGTAATCTACAAAACGCGTGCAGTCGACCCCAAAGGGCCTGCTGAAGGTTCAGGTGCGGACACCATCTCTGCAAAGATGCCACGCATCGATGCCATGACCCCAAGACCCGAGTTTGAAGGAATCGAAGATGAATTGACCAAGGGAGAGAAGCTGCGCGAAGAAGCCAATGTTGCGCGGGATGAAAAAGCGCAGAAAGCCTGGGAAAAATCAGAGGGATCAGACACCGAATTGGTCGAAGCGGGTCTCGAAAAACTCGGTGATTTGGTTGCTGAAGGACACTTCTCTGAAAAGGATGAGGCCGGAGATTTCCCCGAGGCCCCTAAGCTTGATCCACCCAATAAGCCTCAACCGTCGCAGAAAGAGTCAGAGAAGGATTAGTCTCTGGTTCAAATCCGAGATGTTGGCGTGCCTTGGAGATTGAGGCCGAAGAATGCAGAATATCACCTTCGCGTGCTGGGGCAAAAGTGGGCTCGATGGTGGCGATGCTGGCGTCTTTCTGAGCGAGTAAGTCTCGAAGTGTGTTGAACAATTCCAGAACGCTCATGGCAGAGCCCGAGGCCACATTGTAGACTTCGCCTAAAGCCGCGTCATCATCAGTGGTCAGAGCCAATAGATTGAGGTTCGCTACATCCTGAACTTGAACGAAATCCCGGGTGGCACTGCCATCACCGAAGATTGTGGGTGATTTCTTCTCAATCAGTGCCTGAATGAAGGCAGGAATGACGGCCGCATAAGCACCATTCGGATTCTGATGAGGGCCATGGACATTGAAGTATCTCAGTGAGATTGCTTCGATTCCAGAATTCAGGATTGCAACTTCCGCTGCCAATTTGTCCTCTGCGTAGGGTGATTGGCAATGGGTTACATTGGACTCTGAAACAGGCATTTCTGTGGCTTCACCATAAACAGCAGCCGTGCTGGAGAACACGATACGTTGGATGTCGACTTGATGTGCGGCCCTGATGACATTGATTGTTCCTTGGAGATTGATTGCTTCTGAAAGGGCTGGATCGGCAACAGAAGCCGGTACCGAAGCCATGGCCGCAAGATGTGCAATATGGGTGCATCCGGACATCGCTGAGAGGACTTCTTTGGGGTTTCTCACATCGCCTTCGACGATGGTGGCACCCTCGACACGGATGTTGCCTGTCGAGAAATCATCGAAAGCAACCACTTCAGCGCCATGAGACAGTAGAGATTCGCAAACGTGCGAGCCAATGAAACCCGCACCGCCGGTCACAAAAACACGCATATGCCGCCCTACGGGCGGCGTTCTTTGATGCATTTGGTCGACCGAGGGCTTGATGAAGCAAGAATGTGGCCGCGAAACCATGGGGTGGGATGCCTCGTTCGCCTCCCGGGCGGATTCGGGCGACTTGAGTGTCGGTATCATTGGCCTTGGCTATGTCGGCCTACCGACCGCCATCGGGTTCCGTGATGCGGGGTTCGATGTCTGGGGTGTCGACATTTCTGAGCGAATCGTCAATGCACTCCATGAAGGTCAGAATCCACTGGGCGATCCAGACCTCGACGACATGATTCCTGCTCCCGGTTCAGAGCGATGGCATATCACTCGAAACACCGCAGAGGCCACAGTGGCCTGTGATGTGCTGATTGTCACGGTACCCACGCCCGTCTCGGCGGACCTCAAACCGGATCTCTCCTTTGTCGAGAGTGCCGGAAGGGCCGTGTTTGAGGCGGCTGGAAAGGGCAACCGCAAGGTCGTCATTCTCGAGAGCACGGTGTATCCCGGTGTGACGACAAGCACTTGGCTACCGATTCTGGCTGAGTTGGGTTTGGCTGAAGGCGAAGATGTCGAAGTGGCCTACTGTCCAGAGCGATTCAATCCTGGCGACCCCAATCACGGTGTTCGTCAAGTGGCCCGTGTCATCGGTTGTTCCGACCCTGAGGTCGGTGAGAGTCTGGTCCACCTCTATCGCCGATTGACTTCGGAAGATGTTCGCTATGTGGGCAAGGTGGAGGTCGCCGAAGCGACCAAGGTCATCGAGAATGTTCAGCGTGACATCAACATCGCACTGGTCAATGAATTGGCACAGATATTTCCTGAATTGGATCTGGATGTCGAAGATGTGCTCTCTGCAGCCGCAACCAAGTGGAATTTTCATCGATATACGCCCGGAATCGGCGTCGGAGGACACTGTATTCCGGTGGATCCCTACTACATGATGCAGAGAGCGCAAGAAGTCGGTGTGCCCGCTGAACTAATCACAGCTGCCCGCGCAGTCAATCGAATGATGCCAAGGCATGTGGCTGGTGTTATTCGTGAACTCATGTATCAATCAGGTGTGCCCGCAGGAGAAGGGCGTGTGCTCTTCTTGGGGTGGTCATACAAGGCCGGTGTCGGGGATGCTCGAGAAACACCGACCGAACCATTGGCACAGAATCTAATCGAATCAAGCATCTCTGTCTCAACATGGGACCCCTATCTCTCCGCAGAAGACATTCCAGATGGAATCGGCATCGTCGATGAGATTGAGACTGCCGATGGATTTGACCTGGTGGTGCTGGCCACAGCGCATCCTGAATGCATGGAGATTGACTGGGATGCCTTGCGCGCGCGCATGCGTACGCCGATTCTCTACGATGGACGTCGTGTGCTCAATCTAGGCGAGATGCAAGCGATGGGATGGATGGCCAATGCGGTGGGCTCGCCCCCCCGATACTGAATGGATGTGAAGCAATGAAGGCAATTCTCGTCGCAGGCGGCCATGGGTCGCGATTGTATCCGTTCACTCGCTATACGCACAAGACACTTCTGCCACTTCATCGAAGACCCGTGATTGACTATGCGCTGGCAACCATCCGTCGAGCAGGAATTTCTGACATCACCATCATCGGCAACCGATTCATCGGACAGATTGCTCAACATGTGGGCACCGGCCTGCCTGGAGAGAACATTCACTATGTCATCGAAGAGGAACCGAAAGGTGTGCAGCACGCATTGAATCTGGCGCGGTCTCATGTCGAAGGCAGTCGGATTCTGGTCTATTTCTCTGACAACATCACGACCATTGAGTTCACCGATGCCGTGAGCGAGTTCCGAGCCGCGAAAGACCCACCTGGGTGCCGATTGGTCGGCAGAGATGTCGAGGACCCGGGGCGATTCGGTGTTGCAGTCTTCGATGAGAATGGTGGATTGACTGACATCATCGAGAAGCCGAAGGATCCCCCCTCTTCATTTGCGATTGGTGGCATCTACCTGTTCGATGAGACCTTCTGGTCACGGCTGGACACTGCGGTCCCGGAGAGGGAAGGTGGAGTGTCGATTACTGATGTGAATCGCACCTATGTTGCTGAGGGTGCTGCGAAGATTATCGATTCGGATGAACCGCTGTGGATCGATTGTGGAACGCCCGATGCGTTGCTGGAAGCGGCGAAGTATGCAGAATCGGGAAGGCTCTCTCCGTTGCCGTGCAATCTGAGAGAAGGCGATTATCTGCCCGAATCCTAATTCTCAACACTCATTCTGTATTTGCTGCTCATCAAACTGAGTGGAAGGTTGCAATTCTCCAGATTCAATCTTTTTCGCTAATTCTGTTGCAG
>CAXEUI010000146.1:0-3732 GCA_963999335.1 uncultured Candidatus Poseidoniales archaeon | reverse complement strand
GGGCAGATGAGGAAGGGGGTCTGTCTGAATCCGATCTCGACATTTCTCCTGATCCACTGACGGCAGGCACATTCCAAAGTGTTCATTTCCACGCTGAAAAAGCGATGCGTGTCTTGGTGCCCTATCTGGTTCTTCAACCCGAGACGGGGTATGTTCAGAATGGGACTGTCCTTGATCTGGGTGCAAACAAAGAAACCAACATCGTAATCTTGATTCCACCGCGTGCAGAGGCTTTCGCTGTTCTTCTAGGCAAGCCCGGACGTGACTTCTTCCCGATTCGTGAGGGGAACATCTCGTGGTCCACATGGGCCGCTGCAGGAATGGATGCAACAAGGGGTGTTGAGGTGATGGATGCTGAGAATGGTAGTGAACTGCTACAATTATCAAACAGCACTGAAACAGGTGGTAAAGTAGCCATTCGTATGGCTTCCATTGTTCGACCAATGGCTGCAAATGTGCCTATCGAAGAAGGAGGGGCGCACAGCACGGGATTGGTTGCTGGGAAGCGAACCTACGATACGCTATTGTTCATCACCGACGATAGTTTATCGCCGTTGGATGTAGACTTGGCTAAAGGTTACTTAGATCGCTGGGCCGGCCAGGGCAATCCTGCATACGAAGATGCTGCCAATTGGATCAAATCCACACTCGAATCTTTCGGATATGATGATGTTCGACATCACCGATTCCAGTATACTGAGAGCAACCCTGAAGCATACAATATCTGTGCTTACAAGCAAGGATATGAATTCCCAGATGAGTGGATGGTGATTGGTTCTCACTTTGATATCGCTCCAATGGTTGTAATCAACGATCCATCGTCGGGAACGCCTCGAGGATATGGTACCCGGGTCGGTGCATATGACAACACAGTTGGAACGTCAGTCAATCTGAATATGGCTGAAGCTTTGTTCGACATACCGACTCGTCGAGGCATTGTGTTCTGTTTCTGGAGTAGTGAAGAAGGGGGTAAGCGTGGCAGCATTGCTTGGGTCCATGACTTGCCGGATGACATTACGATTACCAATTACATCAATATCGACATGGGTGGGGTGAATTGGCCCGGAAATGGGACCCCTTCCGATCGAACTGACAACAATGGTGGGGGCTCATATCCGGCCAGTTCAGAGAATTGGCCGTTCAGAGTCTACATCGGCCCCGATGAAGAAGAAGATATCATCAATCAACCCGAGATGGTTTACCTTGCGGAATGGTTGGCAGGCGATGCGTTGGGTGTCGAAGAACAGTTGGCTGTACTCAATGGTGAATTGAAGGCGGACTGGGCTGCGAAAGGGGAACCGGGCGTAATTGTCAACGAAGCGACCACGGCGCGAAGTGATCATGCTTCATTCCAAGAAATTGGTACTGTAACTGTTGGTTTCGGTGGCCTTGTCGATGGATACGATTGCTATCACCAAACATGTGATACCGTTGAAGAAATGGAATACTGGATGGAGAATGATTACGGAACTGGGACGCAAAATCTCGTCGATTCAATCGATTTGATGACGTGGTATGGTACTATGATTTTCCTACACCTCGACCATCAGCCGGTTCTCAATTCCTATCTCTGATTAGCCCATCAGTAAGGCTTGTCCTGAAGGGAACATGGTGAGATAGATCAGCCCAAGGAAGATGGATAGGAATGTCCAGAATACAGGGTCAGACCAATTCTTGATCTTTCGGCCATCCAATGGACCAAAGGGGAGCATGTTGAAAGCCCCCAAAATTGAGTTTGCGACCA
Source organism: uncultured Candidatus Poseidoniales archaeon (assembly GCA_963999335.1). GTDB lineage: Archaea > Thermoplasmatota > Poseidoniia > Poseidoniales > Thalassarchaeaceae > MGIIb-P. The sequence goes on along the minus strand of CAXEUI010000146.1, from coordinate 1,988 downwards.
TCCAATAGAATACAATCAATCCAAGGGTTCCGTCTTGGAAGAGAATGAATGCTGGTAGTCCGAGCAACCATAGCGTCAGATTCGAAGCAGGGCCTGCCAACGCAATCATGCCATTCTGTCTTCGATTGACGTTGCCAGCGACCATGACGGCACCCGGGGCCATGAACAAGAATCCGATGAAAAATGCAATGGCAACTCCTGTTTTCAGACCGGATGGGTCTGCCCTGAATTCGGCCCAACATCCGTAGTGTCGTGCGACGAATTTGTGCGCCAATTCATGAATGATGAAAGCGGGACCGAAAGCGACGAGCGCAAAAACAAACATCGTGGGGATTGAGAAGAGAAGGGTGGAACCTTGACCCAACATTCCACCTAAAATTCCCCCATGGAACATGAAAGAGAGTCCCAATGAGAAAGCAGCGAGAGAAATGCCCAAATCCCTGATTTCAGTTTTGGAGAAATGCCAGAATGATCCTGTGTGTAGAGTCGGGGCGGGGCGGTATGATTGCGTGAACCCGCGACTGAATGGGCTGAATTGTACTTGAACAACGCGCGGCCCCGGCTCTGCGCGCCAATTTCCATCATCCCTCGCTCTTGAATGTGAGATGGGGCGTACTGATTGAGAAAAGGGGTCATCCTCGACCAAGTCGGTGCGAGGTTTGCGTGAGTCGTCCATGGCCACCACCACTTCGAACAAATGCTACCCTTTGAGGGTTCGTGGATGGGGATGTTTCATGCGTAGGGTCTGTTCGTGGTGGTTTGATGTCACTACCTCGACGTGCGATGAGTGATATGGGGCTCGCCATTTGTTGTCTGATGTGTGATGCACCCGATGATGTCGGTTCGGCGCGCTGTAAGACTTGTATCTCGAAGCACGAAAAGGTGCGTGAGCGACTGACCAAGGGTGATGACGCTGTGTCTAGATGGGGTCGTGAACTGTTGGCGATGGTGGGCAGCCCTCACCAGTATGATCACGATGGGGTGCACGGTGAGGTGTTGAGTGGATATGTGCGACTTCTCACCGAGCATGAAGGGCCCCGTGTTGCACCTACACAGGAAGAGATCGATGCACTCTTTGCCGCCGCAAGGGCCCGTCCAAAGGGTTCGCTCATTCGAGATATGGCCAATCGAAGTCCATGGAAAGATGCGCCGCCCAGCCCTCAATCAGCTCGCGCGATGGTGGGTGAAATCGATGAAGTCGTGGATGAATATGTGGGGCAAAGAACCGTGCCAAGTCGTGAAATCGAAAAGGTCGATCGGTCGGATCGTCCTGGGGAAGATGCTACGCTGACGGACCGAGTCTCCGCAAACGCTGCCGTTCAGGACGAACCGGAAGAATTGCAGGATATCTTGGCAGATGTGCACGCGGCCAAGCGCAAGGCCAAGCGAGACAAGTTCAGTGATGCGGTTGAAGGCCTAGATGACCTTCTCGATGATTGAGTTGGATTACTCTAAATTGCTGCCCGTGGCCATAACGGGAATTGAAACCATTAACGCGCAAAATGAATGGAAAATGAGCCACGGAATGATGAACAGGCCACCACAAAACTGTCCCGCTGCCCCGTCAACCTCTGAAGAAATTGAGAATGTGATTATGATATCCATCAATAGGAGTGAGCCGATAGTGGCAAGGGTAATCCATGGGCCTATTTTTTTCCGTGCAAATGTGAAATAGCCACCAACACAAAACAAGATGCTGGCAAAGATGTGGAAATATTCCCTAACCAACATCAATCCTTCCCAATCTGGATTGAATGTGACGAATGTTGCTGATACAAACCACATGAGGCCCCATAATATTGTGATTACGCCCATCCAAGTGGGCGCAGGGGATTGTTGGGGGACGGTGAGGACGTATTGCCCCCCTACCATCGTAGGTTGCGCAGCCGCTTGTGGATCTGTGAATCCTTGAACCATCTGGCCTTGTGGTGGCTGCATGGAATTGACTTCTGAAGACCGCCTATAATCTAGAATCAGAGATTCTCTTT
>CAXEUI010000145.1:0-3732 GCA_963999335.1 uncultured Candidatus Poseidoniales archaeon | reverse complement strand
CTTGGTTCCACGAACGACCGTTGAAACCCGGTCCGAAGGTACCCATGTACCAACATTCACCTTGACAGGTGGCCCTCTCATCTTCCTCTTGGTCCATCCCATAATCAGAGTAGGGGGATGAATCGAGAATAGACCATCCGAAGAGTTCGGCTCGCATGGCATTGGGCACGAGATCGTAGATGATCTCATCGACCTGCTTTTCGGCGACCTCGCCGCGAGGAATCCCAGAATCAATTCCATAGACAGCATGTTGGCTGAACAGAAGCAACAAGACCAGAGCGATTGCGGGGACACCGGGGTGTTTGCGGCCAGCACGAATCGTAGAACTGAAGCGAGCTTGGGAACCGCTGACCCCCATACGGCGCCATGTCTTGGCATATTCCTTGACACCGCTGAAGCGCCAGAGAGCGACGATGGCGGCCGAGCCCATGATGGCCATCACGGGCGTCGCGTTGAACATGAATCGGCCCGCGGACCATGCCATGTATGAGGCCAAAAGAATCCATACTGAGAGAACAAGATGGGTTTGTTCACGGGTGCGGAAGGCTCGCCAGAGTGCAATGAAACCCATGCCCAATGCGAGCATGAACACCAAGGGGCCGAAGTTCGCGAACAGTTGTCCCCGACTCGGGGCCTGTGCTTCAGCAATCGTACCGAACACCTTGTTCTTGGAGAAGTAGAACCCACCGGTGGTGAGTACGTCCCATCCATTCGAGATGTCCAACAATTGCAAGATGTAGAGTGAACCCAACAGTACAGTGGTAATCCCCGAACCCATGATGACAACCATGAGCCATGGTTTGTCACGGAAGGCGGTGACGACCCAGCCATTGATGACCGTGAAAGCAACGATGTAGAACAACGGTTGGAAACCGCTCGCGTCCCAGATCAGGTTGAGTTGCATATTGCCGTAGAAAGGCAAAGGCAACAGGAAGGTCGTCAGCATCATGACGGTGATGGCGGCGGTCAGAGGCATGCTGTCTCTTCGGCGCAGGAGGTTGAGCATGGTCTGCATGAAGAATGCCGCATAGATGATTGCAAGACCATAGACGAAGCCTTTCCAACCAAGGGCAACCGTTGCGAACGAGACACCAGCCAAAAGGGCTTGAGCCATGGCACCAGGGTGCTGCTTGAAGGCGGCCTGAATGCCCTTGACCATGTGCAATGGATTCCAATCGGAATCCTCGAGCAACTTGTCACTGCCAATCGAATCCACGGCGCATAGCCAGAAATAGAATCCAAGAGACATGAACAGGATCACGAACGCATCGTGGTCAGCCAGAGCGAATGTGCTGTGACTGACGTGACCAGGCATGAGAGCCATGAGCCATGCACCGATTGCACCCGCTCCAGTACCGAAGAAGCGCTTGCATGTCGCTGCAATCGGAAGTACGGTCAATGCACCGTAAACAGCAGGCATGCCCGCAATGGACCACCAAGCTGCATCGTAGACGTCGCCTTCCAAGAAAGGGTCCAATGCAACGCCACCCAACGCCAATGTCCAACTGAACAACGGCGGTCGAGGATTGATGGAACCGACCGGATAGGCACGGTCCATATCGATGACGAAGTGACTGTTCTGTGCAAGGATGTAGTCGATGGCGCGCTTCATGTACCAAGGGTCAGAACCACCGGTCATGTCCCATTCACCGGTTCCTGAAGCGTTCATTGCAGGAATCACGTTCCACATGACGCGGACAGCCAGAGCGGCCAAGAGTGCCCCAGAGATGGTGATTCCATACCAGTGCTTGCCCCACCAAAGTCGTGCATGACCGTGTTCACGGCGTTCAGGACCCTTCAACAGACGTCCCGTGAAGCCGAAGTAAAGGATTCCAGCATTGAGCCAGAAGAAGATTGCGAACCAAGACAAGCCACCTAGGCTTCCGTTGAGGAAGCCGACATCAGCGAGCCCGAACAGACCATCGTCCTGCAAACTGCCGATTGTGTAGAGAATCCAGTTGATGCCAATGAAGAGTCCCAACGTTCGCCAGTACTCAGCCCAGCAGAATGCAACGAACATCGCCACGAGCCCTGTGGCCAGCGCCCAAAAGAAGCCGATGTTCTCTCCGAGGAAGATTGCATCCGGATTGTCCAACGTGGTCAAGTGCCACAGGCTGAACGCATGTGCACCGATCCAAACAACCAGACCCGCGTACAAAGGAATGCATTCCTTTCCAACGACTTCTGACAGATTCTTGAACCAAGAACCGTGGCCACCGTCCTGCAAGCGACCCCGTAGAGCCAGAGCAATCACGACACTGGACAGGATCGAAATAATCCACCAGGTGAAGAATAGATAGCCAGTGACAGCACGATCAACATCGAGGATGTTGTAGTACTGCCCGGCAAAAGTACCTTCAGCACCCCATGCATGACCCGCTGCGGCGACCTGGATTGCATAGATGAATCCTGCAACAACACCGACGACAATCAGTTCTTCTTCGTGACGGCGGGAGCGGTCAAAGAGATGAACACCAATCGCCATCATGACGAAGGCAAGGCCCAGTAGAGCAGCGCCATCGTAGTAATGCAAGAGACCGACGGCACCAATCACCACCGCAAATCCGAGAGAGACGAGAGAGGGACGGGTTCCAACGGGTTCGAAGATGATGCGAGGTGCTTTGCCGAGAAGACCACCGGCTAACAATACGGTGGTGATCATCAGCAATGTGTTCCAATTGCTGTCATCATAGTCGACGGTGTTCCAGGTGGCGGCAACCATCATGGCCAGCATGATGGCAATCGTCACTGGGATGGCAAGCAGCCCGTACAGGGGCGCTTGGGTCGACACAGTTCCGTTTTCGTTTTCCATTTTCATTTCCCCTCTCTTGGGTATCTGACAGCACATATGCTACGCCATCAGCGACGCCGCGACTTGAGGCCTCGTTATAACCTCTCCTCACGCGCTCGCGCGAAGGAAGTCGCTCAGTACATCGAATAGGACTCTCGTTCAAAGTGCCCTATGACCGATATCACGGCGGAAATAAGCGCCCTCAAGCTGAACTTCTGACAACTTCCGATAGGCAAGTTCTCTGGCTTCGACAAGAGACGGAGCAATCCCAGTGGCCGCCAGAACCCGCCCTCCTGTGGAGATTATATTGCCGTCAGATGAACCGGTTCCAGCATGATGAATGAAGGCGCGACCTACAGAATTCGTCTCGTCAGAGAGATCACCGGTGATGGTGCGTCCCTTCACAGGTGGACCGGGATAACCTTCAGCGGCGAGGACCACAGTCAGCGCATGATTGTTGGAAAATGTCGGCATGGATTCAGACAATCGACCTTCAGCGACGGCGAGCAACAATTCACAGAGATCACTCGAAATCAGAGGGACTGTGACCTGTGTCTCAGGGTCTCCGAATCGAACGTTGTATTCGACCACTGACGGAGCACCTTCATCATCGATCATCAGGCCAACGTAGAGACACCCTCGATACGGTGTCTCCTGAGAGGAGAGGTGTTCATGCATCGGTACGACAATTTCGGAAATGGCTCGTGCTCTGACGGCTTGGGTTGCCACTGGAGCTGGAGCATAGGCGCCCATTCCACCGGTATTCAGACCGACATCGCCTTCACCGACCCGCTTGTGATCCTGACTGCAAGGAAGTGCGACAAAACCAGATTCGTCCATCATCACCAGCATGCTCGCTTCCTCTCCAGCGAGGAATTCTTCCAACAGAACCATGCCGTCTGATTCGATTGAGGTGCGGATGAAATCGAGCGCTTCGTCTC
>CAXEUI010000144.1:0-3756 GCA_963999335.1 uncultured Candidatus Poseidoniales archaeon | reverse complement strand
TCCGTCCGACGAAGAAGGTGAAGGTGCCCTCATTGTTCGTTCGATTCGCATCTTGGGTCACTGCCTGTTGAGGGTCGACGGTGAACAGCATCTGAACATCGCCAATCGCCTGTGTTGAAGGCACAGTCCAAGCGATGTCCGCGGTGAACACGCTCAACGGTGACAAGGATGGAACGTTGACTGTGCTTGATGAGCCGTCCGGAGCCTGAATCTCCAGAATGGTGGCTGGAGCCGCGAGGATGCCACGGTTCTGTACAGGCACACTGAATGTGAGTTGGTCACCAGGAATCGAATAGAAACCGGTAATCGAATTGAGTTGGAGCGATACACCATCGCGCAAGCGCGTGACAGATACGCCTGAACTCATGGCTGCAAGATCGATTTCGACGAGATTCTCATCGAGGGTGATTGTAGACACGCCAATCTCTTGCGTAGAAGGAATCCAAGCAATGACACCATGGCTCGCATAATCGAAACTGGTGGGTGATGGGTCCAGACCATGTCCAGTATCGAAGGTCAGGTAGGCGCTTCCATTGGTTGCAGTAGTGACCGTTCGAATGTCCTCTTCAATTTCATATCTGAACTCGACATCCTGATTGGCGACCGGCTGGCCGACCCCATCAGTGACATTGGCCCAAACACCTAGATCGGCATCCAGCATCCATGCCGGGAAGGCAAGATCGACGTTGAGCTCGTTATTGCGAGAGACAGGATTGTACTCATCCAATCGGAAATCGAGATCGACACCGACCTCGATTCTCTGATGCCACCAAGCATCATTTCGAGCATTCTCACACCACCATCGATATCCTGTGGTGTCGCCCGTACTTGCGTCGTAAGAAGTCACATTGTAGGCGTTGGAACAACCCGGATAGGTGACGCCCGGGTCACCTGAACCGACGACCTCATAGCGTTCAGTGGTCGGGTTTGAGGAATCTTCCGGCAATTCGAACAGATTGTCGTAAACCTCACCAGACCAAGTGGTGGAGGTGGTGGTTTCTGCATCCCAAATCTCACCGACATTCAATGGAAAATCGTAGATTTCCTTCGGCGGGGCATAACTCGTATCGATGCTCATATCAGCGAGTGCAAGTTCGGAGCCAACAACCCATGAAGCCAGACCTGTGATGTTATTGAAATCGACATCTAGAAACATATTGTACGTAATCTGACCCAAATCGGAAGCGCGGATGAGCTCCTCCATCTCGACCTGAACCCGGAGATCCCCGGGGACGCTGATTTGTGCGGCAAGACTTGCATCGTAGTCATTGAAGTCGCCGTAAGAATATAGTTCGTAGACGAGAGTGGAGACATTCTCGATGGTCTCAAAGCGAATGTCGACCACTTCGCGGGACAACTTACCAGTCAAAATGTCGACCTGTGAGCCAGCGGCACCGCCTTGAATCAACTCTTCAACATCGAATTCAGAGTCGTAAATCCATTCATCTCCGATACGCCAATCGGCGACATCAATCAAGCCTCCACTTTTGGTCGAGACGAGTTCCAATGTAGATTCAGACTCCAATTCAGGAGCAATCTGTGGTTGTGAAAGCGGTAGAAGTACCGAGAAAATCAGTAGCAAAACGAGGCCGGTTGGTAGCAAGCGCGAATGGTCACCCATAGGGTGACCAGAGAAGTAGCCCTTATTCAATTGAGCGCAATGCGGGTTATGGAGATAATTGTGGTCACCCACATCCACACCAACATGACGTTGCGCGTCAGTTCTGTGGGAGGTCGCCAACCCGTCAACGCTTGTGTGACCTCTTTGACGAACCAGCCTTCTTCATGGTCCTCCAGATGTTCATTCTGAAGCAATTGATGCTCCCAAGTTGTGAAGATACAGGTTCGGTCATTGAATCTCCAGTGAAGTCGAGTCAGTGGTGTCAGTATGGCATGAACCCACCAAGCGACAAGCCATGGCAAAGCCCAACCGAGCATGAGGAACAACATCACGAGCAAGTGGGTCAGGCGGACGCATTTTGCAGCCAACCAGCGCCACATGAACTCACCCCATCACGAAGAGGCGGAGCGCACATCCACCCAGACTCGCATAGGAAATGGCGTAGGACATCTTAGAGGCGGTCGGGAAGGTGATTGTGATGCCGACCAATCCGAACAAACTGACCAGAAACGAGCCCTGTTCAGGGTTTCCCGCATCAGGGTGGCCACGCAGCGCCATCTCCCAGGTTCGCAGGATGCAGACATCCGCAATCTGCCAATGTAGAATCATCGCGGGGATGAAGAAGAGCGCGAACCACAGCGCGCTCTCCCACGGTAGGACCCAAGCCCAAGTGACGAAGACCGTGGTCAACACGTGAAGGCCATAGACGCCGTCGGCGGCGTATTTCCGTAAAGGACCGACATCATCGGTCATGTTCGTGACCTCACAAGAGGTCGGCGAGTTCATCCTGAATGATCTCGACTGCCTCGAGAATCTCGTCCTTGTGTCGGGCGCCGGTAATCACCATCTTGCCACTGCCGAAAATCAGGCAGACAACCTTCGGGTAGTCAAGGCGATAAATCAGTCCGGGGAACTGCTCGGGTTCGTATTCGACCTTGTCGAAAGGCAGGTGGAAGGTCAGATGGTTGAGATTTAACCTCCGTGGCAATCCAGCTAGTGGGTCTCCACCTCTAAGTTTCCGAGTTGGAATTTCCTCATCGGCCTTTTCCTCATCAGTTGCCAGACGGAGTCGCGGTGGGTCCCCACTAGCATCTTCATCAAAAACGTGAATATTTTGATCATCAAATTTAGCCACCCCAGCTGGATTTTTTGGACCCCCGGTGTAGTCCTCTGGATAGTGAAGAGCGAAGGTCGCAACCATATTCTGAACTTCGATTTGTACATCATCAAGTTCCCAAGTTGTGATACCGGCTGCACGAAGATCACCAATCATGCGCTCGATGCCTGTGTGGATGTTGTCCTCGTTCTTGCCACCGGTGCATACAGCACGGCCGGAGCGGAACATGAGAATGGCCAACTTGGGGTCGACCACACGATAGACCACACCTGGGAATTGTTCGGGTTCATATTCGCAATTCAACTGAATCGCGATATCAGGGAGGTTCAGTTCCTCGGCCACACGGGTCGAGGCAACAACGTTCACTACAGTTAGACGGTCTTCATCATTGGTTGCCATGGGGCGGCTGAATCCAGCCCCCTTTATAAGGTCAACCAATCCTCATTTATAATGAAAAATCAGGGTTCAAGTCCACAGTCAATCGTTTTCGATGCAGACACCGGAGGCCCCCAGTTGAGAGACCATTGTTTGGCCTCCGACCAGTTCGATTGCTTGCGCGGTTCTGCGCGGTTCTGTGGTAAGGGCAATCATACATCCTCCACCTCCAGCCCCAGTGAGTTTTGCACCCAAACTGGAGGGAAGGGCGGCTTCGACCATCCGATCCAGATCATCATCAGAAACACCCAGACCTTGCAAGAGCCGATGGCATTCATTCATGGCGATTCCCACCGCCTGTAGATTGCCCAACGATAGAGCGGTCGCACCGGCACGAGTCACGTTACCGATTCGCTCGATGTCCTCCATTCGTTCCGGTTGATTGGACAACAGTTTCGCAACTTTGGCCACCATTTGTGCAGTGGGGCCGGGCCGACCTGAGAATCCGATGACCAAACTGGCCTCGGAAATTGATTCTGGAAGGTCAACACGGTGAACTTCCCAAGTCCTTCGAACACCATCGATTCGAAGATTACGCGTGTATTCCCAATGCGCCTGAGCCTCCTTCTTGTCCGAAACCATG
>CAXEUI010000143.1:0-3761 GCA_963999335.1 uncultured Candidatus Poseidoniales archaeon | reverse complement strand
TCCAGATTTGCCTGCTCCAGAGATTCCGGTGACCTGCGAGGCCTGTGAATCCACATTCACTGCACGAGCGAATAAGGCAAGGCGAGTGAAATGTCCATTCTGTAATGAAACGGTAAAACTCTGAGGTGATGACAATGTGTGGTATTATTGGATATATTGGGATGCAAGATGCGACCCCTGTTCTTGTGGATGGGCTCAGGAGACTTGAGTATCGAGGTTATGATTCAACAGGCATTGCTGTCAAAAATGGGGATATTTCAATCCACAAGCGAATCGGTAAGGTCGCAGATCTGGAATCGATTCTCCCCAAAAAAATCGAAGGCACTTGTGGAATTGCTCACACCCGTTGGGCCACTCATGGAGGGGTGACAGACGCGAATGCTCATCCCCACGCATCTGAGGATGGAAAAGTGGCCATCATTCACAATGGCATTATTGAGAATGCGAGCTGAATACGCAAGCATCTGCAATCTGAAGGTGTCAAGTTCTCTTCGGAAACAGATTCGGAGGTCTTGGTGCATCTCATTCATCGATACTTGGCAGGTGGCTCAGCTCCATTGACTGCTGTACGGAAGGCCTTGCGTCGTGTCCGTGGAACTTGGGGTCTATGCGTTCTGTTCGCAGATCATGAAGCCATCATCTGTGCTCGAAACGGTTCTCCACTTGTCGTCGGAATTGGTGAGGGTGAATCATACATTGCAAGCGACCCACATGCCCTGACTCCGTACACACATCGAGTCATTTTCCTTGAAGACGGTGATTTGGCAGAACTCACTGCGGGAGATGTTCAAACATCCCGGATGGATGGTAGTGCGGCTGACTCTACTGTCACGACGATTGAAGAGACCTGGGCCGAGGCTGAACTCGGCGATTTCCCACATTTCATGCTCAAAGAAATTCACGAGCAGCCCGAGGCACTGCGCCATTGTATCACGGGTCGAACGCTGGCTTCCGAAGGAACAGGGAAACTGGGTGGTTTGGGACTATCACCTCGTGAATTGCAACGAATCTCCCACGTCCGTCTGATCGGTTGTGGGACCGCACTGCATGCCTGCCAAGTCGGGCGCTTGTCCATCGAGATTCTCGCAAGAGTGCCTGCGCTGGCTCACGTGGCGAGTGAATTCCGTCACAACGACCCGGTCATCGATTCCAATGCTCTATACTTCGCAGTGAGCCAAAGTGGAGAGACTGCCGATACGCTTGCTGCTGTGAAGGAGATTCAACTCAAAGGTGGACGGGTTCGTGGTGTCATCAACGTCGTGGGTTCTTCGATTGCCCGTCTATGCGGAAGTGGTGCATACATTCACTCAGGGCCTGAGCAGGCGGTCGCTTCGACCAAGGCGTTCACCAACATGGTCGCCGCATTATCTCTCTTCGCCATTCAAATCGGCAGGGCGAGAACGTTGTCCAGATCGGAAGGCAGGAACCTGATCAAGTCCCTGAACAAAGTTCCAAATCAAATTGAAAAATATCTAGCCAATCCGGGCCCCATCGCTGAGGCTGTTGACTTGGTTTCAAAGGCAAAGAGTGTCCTCTTCCTTGGTCGTGGTGCATCGGCTCCGGTTGCAAGAGAAGGTGCATTGAAACTCATGGAAGTCGCGTATATCCCTTGCCTTGGGTATCCGGCTGGTGAAATGAAACATGGACCCATCGCTCTACTTGAAGAAGGCAGCCCAGTGGTGGTCATCGCGCCCAATGATTCTCATAGGGACAAGACGATTTCTGGCATCCATGAATGTCGAGCCCGAGGTGCCAAGATTATTCTCATTCACGAAGAAGGAGATTCGATTGCAGAAGAAGCGGACATTTCAATCTCCGTTCCACCCACCAATCCGATGTTCACACCCATGTTGACCGTGCTTCCACTGCAACTCATCGCATACCACACGGCTCTGGCTCTCGACTGTGATGTCGACCGTCCTCGAAATCTCGCGAAGTCGGTCACTGTCGAGTGAACCACTCAACGGACTGCGAACTGACAGGTGGCCGGATCCCATAGCAACGGATGATAGCCCAAAGTGTGGTTTGTGTGTCGCATCTTGATGATTGAAATCTTACGATTGATATTGTCCCCCACTCGCTCCATCGTGAGGTGAATCACACCATCTGAAAGATAATCTTCAATGCCAAATTCACCGAACTGATTCTTCATCTCGCCCATCATCTCGCAGATGATGAACGTCGTCAATCCGAGTCGACGACACGCCTCAAAGAATCGGAACGTTTCATCACGTGGGTTGTCCATCTGTGTCAATGTGAAGAAGGCACCCAATGAATCGAAAACCAACACCTCAAACCCAATGCTCTCACGATAGTTCGTCAGTTGCTTGATGAGCTGACTCATCCAATTGACTTGATCTGCAGTGCCCGCTTCGTGCAACTGCACACGCAAATCGGCAAGGTCGATGATGGCGATGTTGCTGCGAACCCGTGGGTCATCAACATTCATGCCCATGTTTGCCATGTGCCCTGCTAACGACTCCTTAGATTGCTCTAATGTGACGTAGATTCCGGAGGTTCGTCCTTCAAGAACCGCATTGTACAACATCGCAAAACCGAGACTCGACTTCATTGAACCAGACGAACCGGCGACCAGACACAAGTGTCCCTTTGGAATGCCTCCCTGCATCTGCTCATCCAATCCCATGATGTATGTCGGGATTCTCTCAGTCGCATCGCTCATCAGGGCCACCAGAGCGAGCGATTCACTTCAAGAAGATAAACGCCACCCCCCTCCGATTGGCATGGAATCCCTGCATCTTGCCTCCAGTTCTGCTCGTCGAGCCTCGATGCTTGAGGCACTGGGATACGAGGTGATTCAGCGCCCCTTGCGCGCGCGCGAGCGCCCGCACCGACATGGAGTCCCGATTTCAGAACAGGTTGAGCACACATTGCTCGGGAAGATCGAAGCCGCTCAAAGAGAATGCTCAGCGCCCATCGTAATCGTCGCCGACACGCTGGTCGAAGACCCCGATGACCCCCTCCACCCGATTGGAAAGCCCCAGAATCAGCGAGAGGCTCTGACCATGTTGCTGCGTCTCAGCGGTCGAAATCACCGCGTTTGGAGCGGAACGGCACTGATTCGTGGCAGTGCAGTTGAATCGTGGATTGAATCGGCCACGGTATCCTTCGATTCATTGGAAGATGATCTAATCGAGGCCTTGATTGTCTCAGATTCTTGGAGAGGGAAAGCCGGTGGATACGACCTCGCAGGACCCATGGGGGGTTATGCACGAATCGTGGAGGGTGCTGAAGAGACAGTTCTCGGATTCGCTCCACAATTGTTCGATGCTTTAGGAAATGATTGAAGCCCCCCGTGAGAAGCCCAGACCATGGCTGCGATATCGGTCGAGGGACTTGTTCGCGGATATGGGCGTATCGAAGTCCTCCAAGGTCTAGGGATGACCGTTGATGAAGGTTCGATTTACGGTTTGCTCGGTCCCTCCGGGTGTGGCAAAACAACGCTTCTGAAAGTCATTCTCGGCTTCCTTGCACCCGAATCAGGCAAAGTGGAGGTCAAAGGTGAAATTCCTGGATCCGATGTGGGCTATTCACCGCAGGAGATTGCCCTTTACCCTGACCTCAGCATTGCGGAAACACTGAGATTTCACGGCCGTCTTCATGGAATGGATGCGAATCGCATCCTTGCTCGCCAATCTTGGTTGATTGAGTTCCTTGACCTGCCCGACCCCGCTCGCACCGTTGGAAAACTCTCCGGCGGACAGAAGCGGCGGGTGAGTCTGGCCGTGGCCCTTCTTCAC
>CAXEUI010000142.1:0-3777 GCA_963999335.1 uncultured Candidatus Poseidoniales archaeon | reverse complement strand
ACTGGTCAATATTGCGAGTTGCACATTCTCAAATTGCATCACAATCAATCCTCGAGAACCACAGGACCATCGCTTGAGAGTGGTGAGTTCATATCCTCTTGAATTGCGTTGCCGCTACTGTGGTCGGCCACAAGAGATGGATGAACTCGTCGACAATCTGCTTTGAGACTCACTCGTTAACTTCAATCAACCATGATTTGAAGGTACAGGCTTGGCAGATGGTTTGGCTCGAAGGTGAACCACATTCAGTGCATTCAGTGACCTGTCCTGATTTCCAAGATTCTGGTGGATTGTCCGAAGAGGACCACAATTCACGGATTGCATCCATGGAATGTACCAAACCATGCATGGTGCCTGGATTGGCGCTCTCCATTTCAGCAAGATGAGCTCTGTGCTTTTGTCGAAGTGCCCCGGGTGCATGCGGGCAATCATCGTGATGAATGGGCAACTCAGCCCCAATTGCATAGGCGTGAATCTCACGTTCAGGAACCCATCTGAGAGGAACAATGCGAGGCGCAAGACCCTCCAATGGCATTGATGTGTGAGGTGCCAAACGAATGATACGCTCCATTTCTCCTTTGCTGAGATTCATCAGAATCGATTGAGCGGTGTCGTCGAGGTTGTGACCGAGGGCCATCCATCTTGCGCCGACACGTTCAGCGAGTGCATTGAGGCCCTGTCTACGGAAAACCCCACAATATGAGCAAGGTTTCATGCCTCTTGCTTCCTTGTGATTCTGACCCATTAAGGGCATCGATTGAACAACGGCATCCATGCGTTCATATCCCAATTCAGGATATGTGATTGTCTCAAAGCGCAAGTTGTGTGATTCTGCCAATTCACGAGCGCATTCCATCGAAGGAGAGCGATACCCCTCAATGCCCTCGTCCACACATCCACAGATCAATTCGACATCGCGACGATCCCCGACAATTTTCACCAACATATCGAGTAACACCGCAGAATCTTTTCCACCAGAAATACAGACCAATATAATGGATGGATTGCCATTCTCATCACGGGCATCTGATGGAAGATGCAATTGTTCCCTGAGCGTCTTGGAAACACGTTTTCGAATCGATTTGGAGAGATGCGACTGACAAAGATGCTGACCACTGTAAATCTGATGAATCACAGCAGGATGACTGCATCGACTGCAAGATTGCACTTCCAATGAGACGGACACGGAACTGCGAAGGGATGCTCATCTTCAAATCGACCGTTTCAACATCAACAATATTTCAATTGGATTTTCAAATTTTCAATTGAATACTTAAGGAAGAGTGGATTTCGGTATTTCAGATGAATTCCTAGAGAACAGATTGCTTCAAAATCCATCAAATCAACCAAAAATCAGCATTTTTCAGTTGGCGAATCAATTTCACTGTTCAAACGGCCCCCCTAGGGGCCGGCATGGGGCAAGTTCTTGAAGTCTCATTCGACCTCGATGGGCTCCGAGGACGCCCATGTTGACTCGTTTGCTCACAAATCTCGATGACATCGAGGCCTGTCTCCTCTCAGGAGAAGGAGATGTGATGGGTGGAGAAGGAAAAGGAAACTTCGACCTTTACCACCAAGCCATGAGAATGGCAACATCGCTCCAAATCGGCCGGATTGAAGAGATGTGGTTTGAAGGTGAGGCGACGATGGTAGCAACCACGATTCGAGGTGGTGCAAGTCTCTGGTTGGCGAGTGATGTGTTGCCCGTTGGTCGATTGAGCCACGAGGCTCGATCGATTCGGCCTGTTATCGAAGATTTAATCGAGGTGTGAAAATGTTTAATCTACCCCCTGGAAATGCTGTTGATTCTGAAGCTGATTTGAGTGTCGGACAAAATCAGATGCCGTTTGAAACCGGTGCCATCTCTCACTACAAACCACGCGCAAAAACCGCATGTGCTCATCGATTGATTCACGGTGGACGGGTTGTTGGTTGGTTGGCGGAATCTGAAGCCAAGCAAACATTCGTCACTGGTGAAGCCGCCAAGGATCGCTTGTTGGAATTGTCAGATGCACATGATCTCAATGCCAGAGGGGCCGTTTGGACCGTGGCGCAATTCACAGAGGTGGCTCGACGGGCCCCCGAGGCATTCTCGAACCCCTCGGATGTCGCAGCCTTGCTCGCGCAAGGTGCGGCAGCATTGCCGATTGAAACTGCCGACCTTGCCCTGCTCGTCGATCGATTGACAGAATCCGAAGAAGTCATGGGTGCTCTGGCCTTTGAGGAAGGTGTTGTCATACACTCAAGCGGAGAATTGCCCTCAACTCCAGAAGACCTGGCAACTCTGGGTCAAGAACATCTGAGTGGCATATCGTCAAAATTCTCGCAAGAAGAATCACTCTCTGCCAATCTCCGATTGGAAGGAGGGCAATTGATGCTGACAGAAGCAGGCCAAGCATCTGTTGCCATTTGGTGCAGACATGGTGCCGACGCACACGCGGCACTCTCCAACGCTGCGAGTCTAATCGGTTCGGATGAAGGAGAAACCGTGGACAACGAAGAACTCCCTGAAGGATTCATCACCAAGGAGACAAAAGCTGGAATCGATCAACTCATTTCTCATCTTAGAATGGCGTACGAAGACCGACTCACTGGATATCTTCAATCGATGTCGGAGTCCGCTGAGCCCATCTCAATCATGCTCGTAGATGGTGTTCCAACCGGGCTCCGAGAATCGGATGGTGCATCTCTCACAGATGCAGTTCATGCCATGACCACGTCGTCACGCCGTCTCCAATCACACAGACTTGAGAGAAGAGCCCGACTCGGCCTCTCCCGTTCCACGGTGGAGGATTTCTCACTGGCCCATCTTACCGATGCCATCGCAGGATGTCGAACTCGTTCCGATGATCGGAAGCGATTGTTGACGGGAAGATTGGATGCGCTCTTCGGATTCGATTTGGGCCTAGAGTCCATGGAATCTGGGCGCTTGACATGGAAGATGCTCGAAAGTGGCGAAGGCATGGCCACGTTGATGCCAGTCTCCAGTTCAAAGGTACTCACTCCAGCCGGTGGGGAAATCAAGAAGCGGATGGAGCAGTTGGAACACACGCAGATTTCCTTGGAACGAGAGAAGGGGCGCCTTGAGAGAGAAGTCGCAGATGCACGTGCATCCAGAGATGAATCTCGAGACATGATGCATGACCTTGAAGCCGCACTGAGTGAAGCACGGGATGAGAGAAGTGCACTTCACAGAGAAGTCGACGATTTGTCAGCCAAGGTTCGGAGTGCAGAGGCAGAAACTGATGAGGCGTCTTCACTATCCACTCGTCTGTCTAAGCGTGTCTCTGAGTTGGAACACATGATTGAGAAACGTGCGGAAGAACTGGCCAGTGCGTTGGGCGAATTTGAATCACGCGAAGCGCTCCTGACAGACCTACGCGAACTGTCTACAGAAGAAGCGACGACCAAATCTGAACTCAGTGCTGCTGAAACGCGTCTTGATGAAGTGCGAAAGTCACTGGACCACGACGAGCGTCTGCAGCGTGTCCTCACCGAGCAAGTGAGCACGCAGCGTGACCGCCATCGAACCGGTCAAGGCGAATTGGACGAAGTTGAGCGGCGAATAGAGAGTCAACGTGCTGAACTTGTTGAATTGGAGGCCGAAGCACATGCGCATCGCCGGCTCATGGAAGAAGAGCGAGGGAGAATTCTGGATTCAGAGCGAAAATCAACCATCATGCAATCAGAATTGCGGGAAATGATGGAAGAACGTCGCCTCCTTCTCCGCGAACTCGACGATCTCGATGCACGCAAAGCACAATCCGAAACTGAATT
>CAXEUI010000141.1:0-3791 GCA_963999335.1 uncultured Candidatus Poseidoniales archaeon | reverse complement strand
TTGCCTCAGATTGACCCGACTCAACTGTGGGCTGTCACGGTCAGTGCGGCTGCCTTGGAAGATGCAGGATACATGGGTGAAGGGGCCCGCGAATTGCCCAAGGCGCGAACCGGTGTCATCTTTGCAAACGCCCTCGGGGGTGAAAATCGCAACCTGTCCAATCATCGAGTCTGGGCAGATCAGTTCGCACGTCACGCTGTTGAAGCGGGAGGGATGCCCATTGAAGGAAAGACGGCCTTCAAGGAAGCACTACTCGATGGCCTCCCCCTCGTAACTGAAGATACGATGCCCGGCGAACTCGCCAATGTAGTCTCAGGGAGGGTCGCCAATCTACTCGATCTACAGGGTCCGAATTATTCGACAGATGCTGCCTGCGCTTCGACCTTCGCAGCTATTCTCGACGCCTGTCGTTTGCTCCAGACACGCCAGGTCGACATGATGGTTGCAGGAGCCAGCGACCGCACGATGGACCCCGCGACCTTCGCAAAGTTCAGCGCTATCGGCGCTCTCTCAGCGACCCACTCAACACCATTTGACACCAAGGCGAATGGGTTCGTCATGGGCGAAGGGTCCGGCGCCCTCACATTGAAACGCCTCTCGGATGCCATTCGAGATGGCGATTCGATTCAAGCCGTCATCCGAGGTGTGGGTGCGAGTAGTGATGGTCGTGGCAAAGGCATCACTGCACCGAGTACCCGTGGTCAGATTCAAGCGGTCAGCCGTGCATACATGCAGGCTGGTTACGATTCTTCAACCGTCGAGTTGATTGAAGCTCATGGCACCTCTACGGTGGTCGGTGATGCAACCGAGATGGCCAGCCTGTCTGCAGCTTTCGAAAACGTCCCTGCTGGAGAGACCGTTGCTGTGGGCTCAATCAAGAGTCAAATCGGGCATCTCAAGGCTGCGGCAGGCATTGCTGGACTGGTCAAAGCCATTCGCGCTATCGACACAGCGACGATTCCACCCAGCGCCGGTTTCTCCACACCCAATGAGAACATCGATTGGAGTCAGAATCCATTCTATGTCCCGACTGAGCCCAAGCCGTGGGCTCCTCCGAATGGCCACCCCCGTAGAGCGGGTGTCTCCTCCTTCGGTTTTGGAGGCACGAATTTTCATTGTGCCCTGGAAGCCTACGACCGTGATTTCCATTCAATGATTGCCAACGAATTTGATACACGCAGGGATGCTTGGTTGAATCCGGGTACATCGGCCCCGATCACACTCGCTTCCACGGCCTCACTATCACATCATGAACTCAAGCAGATCGAAGGTGGTGTTCTGCTGGTCAATGCACCCGACCTAGACGGTCTGAAAACCAGACTTTCAACCATCCGTGGTGAACTATTTAGTGGGTCGAATTTCGATGATAACCCACAGGGAAAGCGGCTTTCCATCGCCTTGCCAGAGGCGAGCAAGGGATTCATTGCCGAAGGTATCAGATGCGCCATCGTGGCCAGTGATTGGGCTCAACTCTCAAAGCGCTTCGATCTACTAGAGAACTCGATCGATGACCCTTCAAAATGGGATTTCCTATCCAAGCAGATGGTGATGATTACCGACACCGCACCCTTGCCTGAACAGGCCAAGGTCGCTCAACTCTATCCCGGACAAGGAAGCCAATATGTCGGCATGACTCTGGACCTCTCCAAACGATATCGATGCATTGGAGAAACATGGGAAGAAGCGGATCGGACCATGGTCGAAGTCCTTGATGGTGAATCCCTGTCATCCTTCGTTCTCCGCGAAGATCTCTCAGATGATGAGAAGAAGGAAGCTGAATTCAAACTCAAACAGACGGAATACACCCAACCCGCTATGCTCACCGCCGACCTCAGTCTGTATCGTCTCATGAAGGCGCATGGGCTCAAACCTGACATGGTTGCTGGGCACTCGTTGGGTGAATATGCTGCCCTGATGGTTGCTGACATTCTTGATTTCGAGGCCGCCCTTCGTGCAGTGGCTGCCCGAGGCACTGAAATGGGCAGCGTAGAGGTTCCAGATTGCGGAATCATGGCTTCCGTATCGGCCCCGTATGAACAGATTGAGGCCGTATTGGAAGCAGAGGAAGGTTACGTAATCGCCGCCAACAAGAACAGCCCGAAGATGACCGTCATCGCCGGTGAGACCGAGCCGATGAAGCGGGTGATGAAGGTCTTTGATGAAAGGGGATCTCCGTGTGTTCAACTACAGACCAGTCACGCATTCCATTCCAGAATCGTTGCGCCGGCGAATGAACCGTTGCGCCATTTCCTTGAGGGGTTGGATATTCGGTTGCCCCAAATCCCCATCACATCGAATTTTGATGGAGGTTGGTACCCCAATGTTGCTCCTGCCGGCAGCAGTCCCAAGCAAGCTATTCTGGCCAAACTCGCCCCGCAGATGGCCTCTGCTGTTGAGTGGGTTCGACAGATGGAGACAATGTATGAAGGGGGGGCTCGACTGTTCGTTGAAGTGGGTCCCAAGCGTGCTCTCGCTTTGTTCGCAGAACAGATATTTGAAGATAAGCCAAAGATTGTCGCCAACACGAATCACCCCAAGGTAGGTGGAATCTCCTCCTTCCATGCTGCTCTTGCTGTCCACGCCCTCTCTGGCCGAATTCCACAGATGCCTGAAGCCGACAGTGATGTCCTGACTGAGGCTTTCAAAGCAGGTGTTCGAATCTCAACACCAGCCGTTGTGGCGATATCCCGGCCAGCAGAAACGGGCAACACTGCCATTCAACACGATATGTCATCCTCTGTTCTCAGTGAAGAAGAGCAGGAGGAAGCCGATAGTAGATCGAAAGAATCCGCGCTTGCCCAGATTGTCTCTGAGGTGAGTGGATTCCCTGTACGGATGATACACGGTTCCACCAATCTGGAGACGATTGGATTGAGTGGCTCGCAAATCTCCGAGATTCGTCAGCGAATTCAGTCCACCTATCGAGTCAAGGGCAGTACAGATGCGATGACTCTGCCTGCATTGGTTGAATGGTTAGATGAGGTTCCTCGTGGTTCAATTGTCCCAGTCCAGCAGACCGCCCCCCGTTCTGCTAGGATTCCAGAGGATTCATTGGCGGCTCGCCGCAGCGACCCTTTCGTCTTCAGTGGCATCAGTCTGGGGCTGCCTGGAATGGAGGAAGTTTTTGCTCCGGATGCACTGGACCGAATCATTCGCGGTGAGAATTTCATTTCATCACTTCCCGAGGATCTCAAACAGCGTCTTCTGGAACGGAATGTGGTTCGAATCATCAAGCACGCTGACGGTTCGGCAGAATTTGTGCCCTGCGATGATTTCAGTCTGCTTCCACAACTCGCTGGTCGCAGGGGTCATTTCGACTTGGCTGAGCAATACGGAGTGGATTCAAAGATTGTTGAAGCGATGGATATCACGACATCCTTGGCTCTCGCGGCCGGACTTGAAGCACTGAAGGATGCAGGTTTGCCATTGATTGCCGTCGAACAGGTCAACAAAGCCGGCAAGCGTCACATCCAGCATTGGCATTTACCTGATTCAGAGCGCGATCGAACCGGTGTCATCTTCGCCTCCTGTTTCCCTGGTATTGAGCAAGCGATGCGTCATGCACAGAACAATGGCGCAGATGAGAATGGAAATTTCGACCGCCGTTTCCTTCTACAAGTTCTCACCATGGGTCATTCACAATTCGCACAATGGATTGGTGCAAAAGGCCCTAATACTGCTATAAATAATGCTTGTGCATCAACTCCTGCAGCATTTTCCATAGCAGAAGATTGGATTACAACAGGTAGAGCCTCTCGAGTTATTGTTGTTAGCGCTGATGATACTACTAG
>CAXEUI010000140.1:0-3813 GCA_963999335.1 uncultured Candidatus Poseidoniales archaeon | reverse complement strand
GTGGGCATGAGGTCCGTGCGGAGGCAAGGAACTTTGGCGGCGAAAAATGAACCATCAAACCCGTTTAAGAACCCTAAAAAATCTCCTTCCCCCACAAATAATCAGGCTCCCAAAAAGGATCATGAATCTAGGAAGATCCGTTCAAAGTCCGGGCCACCAGCACCACCAGGTGGGAAACGAACACCACCTGCACCAACCCCTCCTACTGGTTCTGAATCAAGCGATTCCAACGCGATGTCAAGTTCTCCGGCTCGTGCCGGTAAAAGTGTTGGACTTCGAAAGAAAACTGAAAAAGTGAAGGTCAAGACAGAGATAAAGAAGGTCGAGACAGGGACGAAAACGGATCAAAAGGCTCGACAATTAATCGAAGCGTCTCGAACCAAGGTCGTTGAAACTCAATCTGCTAAACCGGGTACTCTCCCTCCTGCAAAAAAGGAGCCATACAATCCTTTCAAGAAGAATCAGCCCAAAAGAACACCTTCACCACCTAGAAGGGGTGGTTACAAGGGCAAAAAACGAAACAAACCTCAAGGTCCCACGAAGAGGGTTAAGAAACTGCATCGCGGGAAGTACATGGAATTCAAGTATGACGTGCGTAAAATCCTTGAGCAAGAAGATGTTGCCGAAGAATTTCGCTCAAATGTATTGGGTCAAACATGGGCGAAGGGGGAACGGCAAGGTGTATCTGAAGCAAAGGCATTCTTGGATGAGAAGGTCGCTGAGGGAATTATTTCCGAAGAATGTTCCAGCAAAATCATCAAATTAATCGATTCATTGACAACAAGAAGGTGACAAGATGACAGCAATAGAACAAGACACAGTAGCAAGCGTACACTATACCGGAACATTTCCAGATAGTGGTGAAGAATTTGATTCAAGCCGGGGTGGTGAACCCCTAACATTCCTAGTCGGGCACAAAGGGATGATCCCTGGTTTTGAGAGAGAAGTAATGGGTGCGAAATCAGGAGACTCTCGGACGTTCACCCTGGAACCTGATGATGCATACGGAATGCCTTCTGATGAATTGGTGCAAGAGGTTCCGAGAGAGATGTTTCCTGAAGATATGCCGCTTGATCTTGGCATGATGCTCATGTCTGATGGTGGACCTTTTCGAATCGTTGCAATCACCGACAACACGGTACGTTGTGACTTCAACAATCCGATGGCCGGAAAAACCCTGCATTTTGAAGTCGAGGTTATGGATGTACGCGCCGCCACTGAGGATGAACTCGCCCACGGACACGCTCATGGCCCCGGTGGCCACCATCATCATGACGATCAGGATGATTCCGAGGCTGAGGATGATGACTGCGGCGATGACTGCTGTTGAAGCCGTGCGCACGGAACGATTGAAGGGGCGAATCGTCCCGTAGCCTATTGAGGTGCAAGGGTGCGACTGCGTAAGGATTCCTTCGAAACCCTTGGTGGACTTCCAATTTCTCCTCTTCCAAGCGCCGATGATGTATCCAGTCAACCCGAAATTCCCGGTGAAGCCCCATACACGCGAGGCGTGCACGATACGATGTATAGGGGCCGATTATGGACGATGAGGCAGTATGCTGGATTCAGTTCAGCGGATGAAACGAATGCTAGGTTTCGGACACTGTTGTCCCGTGGTCAAAGTGGCCTTTCTGTGGCCTTTGATTTGCCAACCCAATTGGGCATGGACAGTGATGATCCCTTGAGTTATGGTGAAGTCGGACGAGTGGGGGTTGCCATTGATTCAATTGTCGATATGAGAGAATTGTTCGATGGTATTCAACTGGATCAGGTTTCAACATCGATGACCATCAACAGTCCAGCAATCATACTTCTTGCGATGTACGTCGCTGTGGGTGAGGAACAAGGAGTCGACCCGGGGTTGTTGCGTGGTACAGTCCAGAATGATATACTCAAGGAATACATTGCTCGCGGCACCCATGTTTTCCCCCCTGAACCTAGCATGAGGTTGATTACGGATCTGATCGAATACTGCGCAGAGCACCATCCAATGTGGAATACCATCAGCATTTCTGGATATCATATCCGTGAAGCAGGTGCCACTGCCGTTGAAGAATTGGCATTCACACTTTCCAACGCTCTTGCTTATGTCGATGCAGCACTGTCGAAGGGGTTGGATGTCGATGAATTCGCTCCACGCTTGTCATTCTTCTTTGGTTGCCACAATGATTTCTTCGAAGAAGTTGCGAAGTTTCGAGCGGCTCGGAGATTGTGGCATCACCTGATGGTGGAACGCTATCAGCCGAAGGATGCGAAATCGTCCATGCTTCGATTCCACACCCAAACAGCAGGGGTCACCTTGACCGCTCAACAACCTTTGAACAATGTTGCACGCGTTGCATATCAAGCAATGTCGGCTGTTCTCGGTGGAACACAATCCCTACACACAAATTCCTATGATGAAGCCATTGGTTTGCCCACGGATCAAAGTGTGACCATCGCGCTGCGAACACAACAGATTCTGGCTGAAGAAACCGGTGTGGCTGATGTTGTGGACCCGATGGCTGGATCCTATCACGTCGAAACGCTGACTGATCTCATCGAAACGAATGCGTATGCACTCATTCAAGAAATCGATGAGATGGGTGGGGCTCTGGCAGCACTCAGGATGGGGTTCCAACAGCGTCGAATCCATGAATCGGCATGGAAACAAACCATGGATGTTGAAAATCAAAGCCGAAAGGTGGTCGGTGTGAATCATGCACGCATGGATGATCAACCTGAAATTGAAGGGCAGATGATTGACCCCCTGATTGCGGAACAGCAACATCAAAAGTTGGCGAAATTACGTGCAGAACGTGATCCTGAAAAGGCAACTGCTGCGTTGTCTACCCTGACGATGGCCGCGAGTACTGATCAGAATCTGTTCCCTCTGATTCTAGATGCAGTGAAATCAAATTGTAGCGTTGGTGAAATCATGAATGCTCTCAAGGCTGAATATGGTACATGGATGGCCCCCAGTGGATTCTGAGGTGATGGCATGGGCATACGGTTGGACCACATCGGAATCGCGGTAGATGATCTGAATTCGGGCAGTGCATTCTGGCAATTGCTCGGACTGAGTCAAGGCGAGGATGAATGCAACGATAATCAGGGCGTGAACATTCGATTCTTCGAAACAGAACACGGAACGAATCCCACGCGAATCGAACTGCTCTCACCGACTGGTGAAGACACGCCAATCGGACGATTCCTCAAGAAGAAGGGGGCGGGAATTCAACAGATTGCCTTCAGGGTCGACGACTTGGAATCCCTCCTATCCAGATTGAAATCAGAAGGCGTGCGTCTCATCAACGAATCGCCGACTGAGGGGGCACACGGAAGTCGAATCGCCTTCGTTCATCCATCAAGCACTGGCGGGGTCCTTGTCGAGTTGCTTGAGTACGATGATTAATCTGGGTGTGATTAGATGCTGAAAACTCTACTGAAGGTCTCTGATGTCACCAAATCATTCACTGATGTGACAGCTTTGTCTACAGTTACGGTGAACTTTCATGCAGGTGAAGTCGTCGGATTGGTTGGGGGCAATGGAGCCGGGAAAACGACATTGCTCAGACTTCTGTCTGGATTGTATCAACCCACTTCAGGATCCGTGCAGGGCCTGGTCGAAGGAGAGTCTGTCGATATTCACAGAATGAGGGAGCATGTCGGTGTCGTGCCTGAAGCGACCGGACTGTATGCTCGGCTGACTGCATGGGAGAACATTCGTTATCATAGTCGATTGAATGGAATCGGTGATGACCTAGCCTGGACAAGAACGGAGCGGTTTGCCAAACTACTGAACTTCGATCATGACCTGCATCGTTCAACGCG
>CAXEUI010000139.1:0-3822 GCA_963999335.1 uncultured Candidatus Poseidoniales archaeon | reverse complement strand
CTTCACGCCTGATTGCAGAAGCTCATGTTTTGGAAAGAGACTCTTTGGTCATCGATTACGTCAAAGGTGTCGTCGCAGCAAGACGGGGTGACATGACTGAGGCCAAGCGCCTCTTTGACAGTGTATTGTTGGAAGATCCGAACCACGTTCGTGCGCGACTGAACCGATGCACGACGCTGATGATTGATCAAGACCATCACGCGGCCCTAGATGACGTCCAATTCCTTCTAGATGCACACCCTGAACTCGATTTGGCCCGCCTTCGCCGGGGAGAGATCATGTTGTCATTGGGTGAATGGAAAGAAGCGGAATCGAACTTTCGAGACGTCCTTTCTCGACGAGGCAAGAATCCGCATGCACTGATTCAACTCGGCGCTTCACTTGTTGCACAGGAACGTCTTACCGAAGCAGAACAGCCGTTGAATGAAGCCATTCGTCTGGATGGGGATTCCGCAGAAGGTTGGTATCAGCGAGGACTCCTATACATCGCCTTTGGGCAATTTGACGGCGCACTGTCCGATTTAGAGACGGCGGCAAAACTCAATCGCCATCACATGAATGCGTTGTTGAGAATCGCTGCAATCCACCATGAGAATGAGGATTGGGATGCTGCCGAAGCGGCATGGAGAAACGTCCTCAATGTTGAGCCCGAAAATCGCGTGGCTCGACGCCGAATTCAGGATGCCATTGATGGCCAATCCAAGCAGAAGAAGGCAGAGGTCCTGACCACAACTGGCACAGTCGAGGCAGTTGTTGAAGAGACTCTCGATGAAGAAACCGTTGAGGCCCCATTCGAGGATGACGACGACGATGACGATGATGAAGACGTGCCCGACGAAGATATCCCCGATTTTGAATTCGGATTCGGCACGCTCTGAACGTGAAGTTCAAGCGGAGCAGCCAACCCTCCTCATCCATGAGCCGAGGACTTGAGCCCGGAGATGCGGGTTTGGCGTTTGATTTACCCAATGCAAATTCCGACGGCCCAGAGCGCTGTGGTTTGTCTGATATGGTAACGGATATCGGCTGCGTTGTTTTGTTCACTTGCAACCATTGTCCGTACGTCATCGGCAATGAATCCAGAATCGAAACGATTGCAGCGCGCGCGCGCGAGGAAGGCATGGGATTTGTTGGAATCAATTCCAATGATTCCGACAACTATCCTTCAGACAACTGGGAACACATGCTCAAGCGTGGTATCGTGATGACCTATCCCTATCTACACGACGCATCCCAAGAGGTAGCCAATGCATGGGGTGCAGAACGCACACCGGAATTCTATCTTCTCGATGGAGAGGGAATCATCACCTATCGGGGGCGCCTCGACGATTCACCTAGTGACCCGAATTTGTCCACGACCAGTGAATTATTGGATGCCATCAACGCGTTGTTGACTCACGAAGACCCGCCTGTGGCCCGCACAGATAGCATCGGATGCTCCGTAAAATGGAAAATGTGAATCTAAGATTATTGATTCATCACCGGTATCAATTCGATTGGCGTTTTCTTTGTCGGCACGAAAACCGCTGCCAATAGCAAGACGATTGCCAAACAACAGGTTCCTTTCCATGCGTATGAATACATCTTCCACGTGGATCTATTTTCGTCACACATTTGCTTCTGATCCTCATTATCTGATTCACAGAGATCATTCGTCTCGTAATACGTATTTTCAGCATCTACCGACATCCAACCCAAATACAACCCTAAAATAATCAAGATGAATGACAAAAGTAACATCATCATGTTCCTTAACATAATGATGGGACATCAATTGCAGACTATGTATTTTTCAATGATTATGATTGATGAATCAGTATTGCTCAAGGACAAGCTCAGTCGTCGTACTCGCGATTTCGGCAGGGGCCGTCAACCACATTCGGTCTAGCAACTCACGCAGACTCACGGTGTCGTCAACGTGAACGACAGCGACCAAATCGGCTTCACCACTAATCTCGTAAACGGATTCAACTCCCTTCCAATTTGCGAATTCACCCGCAAGCGTACCGATTTCAACACCGGCTCCGACTTTCATGCGAACCAGCGCGGTCAGCCCGATGCCAGTTTCACGAATCGTGTAGCCTCGAATGATTCCATCTTCCTCGAGTCTGCGGACCCGAGTTCGGATGGTTCTCTCCGAGACTCCAACGGTCTTTGCAAGGTCAACATAGGGCTGTCGACTGTTCTCTCGAAGTGCTGTCAAAATTGCTCGATCTGTCTCATCCACGCTCGCCATTGCGGCGCCGTTCCAATTCCCTGTTATGAACCCTACTGTGGCCGAAATACGAACAATATATAGGGTTTTTTTCCTGATAACGGAAGAAAATATACCAAAAAACGGAAAGAAAATAGAAGCGTGGGAAATCGAGCCCTTCATAGGTAGTCGGCGTTTCGATGTGCTTGTGACGACCGAGTCGACTTACTCTAACGAGCGACTCCAAGCGTTCCTTGATTCGGTCTCATCGCTTTCGTTGGAACATAAATTTCACGAATGGTACAACGTGGAAGTTACGGCTGCAATCGATGGTTGCAAGATCAAAGGACACGAGGTCAATTCTGCTTCGGGTTCCTCACTGGTTTTCCTCAACAACAGCGTGGTTCTCTGTGTTCCCAACAAAGGACATATTGCCCACTATCCCCGACATTTGATTCATTGCTTCGTCGATGATTTCAGACACAATGGCGAAAATGACGATGGTCTGGTCATGCGCGCTGAACTGTTCAGCATATCACCCAGTGAAGAGCAGTTGGGTTGGGAGGTCAATTGCCGCTCCGAGCGAGAGGTACCAGATGTCCAATCCAGTGTATCTCGTTGGCTGAAATGGCTCAATGAATGAATAGCGTCACATTGACAATGTGCCGGCACTCCGACCCGTCCAGAGGGACCCGATGTCACACTACATCAGCGGCCTTGAGGCTCGCATGATTCTCGACAGTCGAGGCACCCCAACCGTCGAGGTCGATTGTTACGTCGATGGAGCACTCCGCGGCCGAGCTGCTGTTCCAAGTGGAGCGAGTACGGGTAGTCACGAAGCGGTCGAACTTCGTGATGGAGACATGAGGCTGTGGTTGGGCAAGGGCGTTGAGACGGCGATCACCAACGTTGTTGAACGAATTCAAGATGGCCTTGTTGGACTCCCTGTCGACAATCAAAGAATCATCGACGAAACGATGATTGAAATGGATGATACTGGGAACAAAGCAAACCTTGGCGCCAACGCTACATTGGGCGCAAGTCTTGCTTGTCTACACGCAGCATCCAATGTCCATCATTTGCCTCTATGGCGATATCTTGGTGGTTTATCCGGTGGCAGTTTGCCCGTACCAATGATGAACATCCTCAACGGCGGTGCTCACGCTGCCTCAAACGTCGATGTCCAGGAATTCATGGTCGTACCTCACGGCTTCGATCATTTCCCTGAGGCTCTGCGCTCTGGGGTGGAGACATACCACGCACTGAAGTCGGTGCTCAAAGAGCAAGGCCTTCTCGGTGGTGTGGGTGACGAGGGCGGTTTCGCCCCCAATCTTCCCAAGAATGAGGAGGGTCTTGCGTTGCTCGTCCAAGCGATTGAGCGCGCAGGATATGCACCGGGCGATCAGATCTCGATTGCACTGGATGTCGCTGCCCAGGAATTCCATGATGCGGACGGATACCACATCGATGGTCGCATCATCGACGGCGAAGCATTCATGCGCATAGCCTGCGAAACGCGCAGCGAAGGACGCTTACCTGCTCGTATCAAGCTGATGAGTGCATTTACGTACCAGAAGAGATGCGGCTTGCTTAACAAATATACCAGCCATGATCGATGTTGGAGGAGC
>CAXEUI010000138.1:0-3836 GCA_963999335.1 uncultured Candidatus Poseidoniales archaeon | reverse complement strand
CGCCCTTCTCACCCTCCGCTCTTTAATTCCTCATGCCCCACCGTCTACGGGAGGCTTGAAAACGGGGAGCCACGACCGCGCGGTTGGACCTGTTCAAGTAACCGCAGTAGGGCCGCAGGTGGGAACACCAAAATGGCAAAGCCGACCATTACCGATAAACGCTGGTCAATCGACCTCGAGAAGCGCATCCAAGAAGCGCATTATGCAGACACTGAATCGTACAATGCTCGTTATGGTTTCAAGCCCGACAGTGGGCGAGAAATCTTCGTCATCGACACTCCGCCTCCGTACCCAAGTGGAACGTGGCATATCGGCGCAGTTGCCCAATACAGCATGATTGATGTCATCGCACGCAGCCAGAGGCTGCTCGGCAAAGAGGTCTACTTTCCATGGGGTGTGGATCGCAATGGCATCAACATCGAGTTCACCGTCGAGAAGAACACCGGTCGGAAAATGAAGACATATGATCGAGCCGAATTCCTGAAGCTCTGTGAGGAAACAATCGAGGAATACACCCAGTCCATGAGAACAACTGCATCGAGAGTCGGCCTGTCCTGTGATTTCGAGAAGGAATATCTCACCGACGCACCGGATTATCGAGCCGTCACCCAAGCGATTTTCGTCGACTTATTCAAGCGCGGTGAAATTGTCGAGGATCTTCGGCCCAACATCTACGATCCGGTTGAAGGCACCACCATTGCCGATGCAGAAGTCGAGCGATTGCAGAGAGAGACTCAACTCATCGATGTGAAATGGTCCACGGACAGCGGTGAGGAATTGATCATCTCCACCACCCGACCTGAGCTCATTTGTGCATGTGGTGTGGTCGTTGTTCACCCCGACGATGCACGATACACCCACATCGTCGGCCAAAAGGCCATTCTGCCCGTCAGTGTCGAGGGCCGTTCTACAGAAGTTGAAATTCGCACCCACCCCTCTGTGAAATCAGAATTTGGCTCGGGTGTTTTGATGGTTTGTTCATTCGGAGACCAAAACGACGTCACTGTATTCCGCGAAATGGGACTTGCACCATTCCAGGCCATCGGCCTAGATGGATGCCTGACATCAATTTCTGGGCCCCTAGCGGGACTCTCTGTCAAGGATGCCAGAGCCGCTGTAATCAATCGGTTGGAGGCAGATGGCCGCATCGTCAACATCGAGGTTCGTGAGCAAGAGGTTCCAGTCTCCGAGAGAGGAAAGAACCCGGTTGAGATTATTCTACTCAAGGAATGGTATGTTCGACAGACACACATTCAAGAGCGAATGCGCGAGCATGTCGATGAGATTAATTTCATCCCCCCTCGAAACAAGCAGTTCCTGCTCGATTGGATGGAGAACGTCAGCATCGATTGGCCCATCAGCCGCCGTCGATGGTATCACACTGAGATTCCTATATGGTACTCTGAGGACACTACCAAAATCATCGTTCCGCCCGCTGGCACCTATGTCCAACCGTGGCGTGAATCCCCTCCTAAGGGAAGCCGAGTTCTCGACCGTGAGACCCGGGAAGAATTGGGCGATTTATCTGAACTTCAATCAACACTTGGCACAATCTCCGGTGAGGAGAAGGTGTTCGATACATGGATGGACTCCTCGAATTCAAATCTCTTCGTCTCTGGCTATCTCAATGACCCCGAAACATTCGAGAAGGCCTTCCCTACAGGGATTCGGCCCCAAGGCAAGGAAATTGTCCGTACGTGGTTGTACTACACCTTGCTGAAGAGCACCCTGCTGTTGGATAAGCCCGGGTTTCAGAACGTTTGGATTGATGGATTGGGAATGGACCCCTGGGGCCGAAAGATGTCCAAATCCCTCGGCAATGGCATCGATGCCGATAGCGTCCTCGAGTGTGGTGCAGGTGGAAGAACCGGTGCTTGGCGAGTCAAGGGCCCGGAGAAGAGCGTCCAATTGAAGGCCAACAAGATTGGAAGTGAATGCTTCCGACTCTGGAAGGCGTGCGATGCCCAAGTTGGGGACGATTTCCACATCAACCCAGAAGAGATTGAAGCCAAGTATTTCGGCGTCTTGACGAAAATCTTCAATGTAGCCCGTTTTGCATCTCAATTCCCAATTCCAAGTGATTTCAATCGGATTCCCGACAATCTTTGTGTCGGAGATCGATGGATTCTTTCAGAATTCGCACAGGTGCTGGCAGATGTTGAGAGAGATTGGACTGCCATCGATATCTTCTCAGCCACCCGAACAATCAAAAATTTCTCCACCAATGTTCTTCCGAATCACTGGTTAGAAATGGCAAAAGATCGCCTCTATGATGGCGATGAGAATGCTGCATGGACCATCCACCAAATTGTCAAAGATTTGTTGACAATCTTCAGCCCAGTCTGCCCATTTTTCACACACCACCTCAGTGAGACGTTGTACGGAAAGAGCGCTGTCGACGTGCGTCAATATCCAACGTCATGCCTTGCCAATGACGATGAAGCCGTCAGACTGCGTTCGCTGACGAACTCGTTGAGCGATTTCAATAGTGAAACTTGGCGCGCGAAGAAGGATGCTGCACTCAGTTTGAACGCTGAAATCTCCGGGATTACAATTCCTGCCGAATTGTCAGAATTCAACGATGAATTGACCGCCATGCACAAACTAATCTGAATTCAGTCCAGAACGGCTGGATTGACGATAGATTGTGGCGTTTCACCATTGAAGAATCCGATGAGCAGATCCGCCATTTCAATTCCGATTCTGGACTGGGCCTCAAAGGTAGCAGCACCAATGTGTGGGGTGCCATGGAAGTTCGGGTGTTGTAGAATCGGATTGTCTCCTGCCGGTTCAGTCTCGAAGACATCCAGTGCGCAGGAGGACAATACGCCGTTCTCCAATGCTGCCAGAGCATCTTCTTCATTGACAATCCCCCCGCGTGCGCAGGATACCAAATGGTTCCCACACGCAACCCCATCAGCTCCTACACCCGGCATCAGAGCGAGTGTTTCAGCGTTGGCAAGATGATGTGTCTCATCGGATAAATTGCAGTGAATCGCAATGTGAGTACACAGGCGGAAGACATTGTGGACATCATCGTGTAACACACAATTCTGTTCGTCTGCGATGTGAGCGGGCAAATATGGATCGAATGCATGTAATTCCATCCCCATCGAACGTGCGACTCGGCCCACACCTTGAGCAATCCTACCGAATCCAATGAAACCGATCCGCTTCCCTGATAATTCGGTGCCTTTGAGGGCCTTCTTGCTCCATTTTCCTTCGCGGAGGTCCCGGTCGGCCTTTGGAATGTGTCGAGCCGAGGCGAGCAAATGACCCAATGTCAATTCGACGACGGATTGCGTGGATGAACCGGGGGTATTGCAAACGAGTATTCCTGCATTGGTGGCTGCATTCAGATCAATATTGTCGACACCCACACCGGCCCTTCCAATCACTTTCAACGATGGGGCTGACGCGATTGCTTCCGCCGTCATTTTTGTTGCCGAACGAATCACTACAGCGTCAAAACCATCGAGATGAGTGGGTTGCATGTCGACTTCGTGCCCCGCATCGACCAGTTTTGAAACAGCATCGTCAGCCATTCCATCGGTCACTGCAATGCGGGCCACAGTCTCTGGGTCTAGCGTGCACCTCTTCAACATACGCATATTCATAGACGGTACTCGGATGGGTCGGTTCATGTCGAGTGAACCACCATTGATAATCGACGCCTATGCCCACTGTGATGGGCCCTGTGGCGTCTATGACCCCGCCAGTGCAAGAATTGCTGGTGAAGCCGTCCAATCCATGACGAAGAAGATGCTTGATCTTGCATCCAGCGATGCTGATTGCAGCTCAGCCGCTTACATCAATACGATGAGCCGATATGCATC
>CAXEUI010000137.1:0-3849 GCA_963999335.1 uncultured Candidatus Poseidoniales archaeon | reverse complement strand
ATCCAGTGAATGCGATGGTCGAAAAGAACAGGATTACAGTTTCTTTGGATCCAGCTCTGCTCTCAAAAGATTGGCAGAAGACGGCGAATGTAATCGCGACTTGGGTGATGTGTTCGGTTCCATAATGAACGAATGGCACGGTGATGAACGAGAGCAGGTATTCATGTGGAGTTGTAAACAACTTGCTTGGAGTAATCGCACCCCAATAACTGAAACCGAAGAAATGTGGAATCAAGATGATGGATGTAATGTATACGAGACTGAAACTTCGTGAGCGCAGAAATTCTTGCGGACTCAAGAGACGTCGTTGCCCATCTGTCCAAGGCCAATAGACCGGAAGGAGAGGCTCCCTTCGGCTCATCTTCAATCCTCAGTTTGCCAATCGGGTGTTTGCGCATCCTGTTTTGCCCACAGCACATCATCGATTCTGAGGACTGAGATTGCCGCCTCTGTAGCGCCGGCAATCGCGTGTCGTGTGACGCTGAGTGGCTCCACAATCGAGGCCTTTCCCATGTGTGTCATCTGGCCCGAATTGATATCGAGGCCCTGCCATGCTGAATCCGCATCTGCTTGCGCAGCGGTCGCTCGAAGCAACTCATCGATGGGATCCATGCCTGCGTTCGCTGCAAGGATTCGTGGAATCGATTCAAGTGCCGCCGCAAACCCTTCGATGGCCATCTGTTCTCGGCCCGGAATCGTCTCTGCATGTCGGCGAAGGCGGCGAGCCAGCGCAATGTGTGTGGCCCCTCCACCGGGGAGAAGCTTCGGTTCACGAATCAGTTGACAGGCCACTCCGAGTGCATCGTTGAAGGCTCGTTCAGCCTCCTCCAACCTCATGGCGGTCGAGCCACGTAGCACCACGGTCACACCTTGGGACTGTGATCCTTCGAAGATGGCGTGTTCGACCCCGTGCCACTTCTCCTCTCGAATCGAAGCGAATCTCCCGACATCCTCGTCTTGGATGTCATCAACATCGAAGACAGGTCTCGCACCTGTGGCTCGGCACAGGTGTTCGATCTCAGGTCGCTCGACGCGACGATAGGCCAGGATGCCTGCTGCAGCGAGCATCGCGTGTGCCTCTTCTTCGATACCATCTCGAGTGACCAGACAATCGATGTTTGCTGATTTCAGTGAGTCGATTCGCGCCTGTAGGCCCGCGCGCTCGCGCGCGTGGAAGGCCTCAATCGCCCCTGTATTCGTAATCTTCAGACTGGCATCAATCTCGGGCCTGCGCTTCTCGATACCTCCATCCAGAATCAAGATTCTACCCGGCTTGGATTTGAGTTCCATCTCGCGATGAACACGAGTTTTGACGAGGATGATGCCCGAAATCAGTTCGCTGTCCTTAATCGAACCCCTGCAATCCGTCAATACACGCGTATGTCCGACCTCTCCAGTGCCGGTTGCTTGTGCTGCAGCATGGGCCAGTTCGGCGAGTCTGGATTGCAGTCCTGCATCTCCTTTTCCGGCCAAACTCGTTTTCACAGAGGCGAGGGAAGCGCTCTCATCAGCTGGCATTGCAATCTCATCGAGAGTCTGTTCAACAACAGGCCCACACATTCGATACCCACTGGCAATGATTGTCGGATGTACGCCCCTGTCGACCAATTCCAATGCATTGACCAGAAGTTCTGCGGTCAACACCACCGTGGATGTTGTCCCATCTCGGACTTCATCATCCTGTGCGCGAGACGTTGAAATCAGCATTTTGGCCGTCGGATGCTCCACTTTTGCGGATTCTAAGACCGTCACACCATCATTGGTCACCAACGAGGTTCCATCACCTCCAACCAGCAGTTTGTCAAGCCCTTTTGGGCCCAGAGTACTGCGAACAGCATTGGAAAGGGCAACCGCAGCGGCGACGTTGTTTCGCAGCGCAGTCCGCCCGGCAGTTCGTTCAGTATCCGCTAGGACCCGATCTTGATCCTGTTGTACCATCGAATGGTCCACCCATGTCCCTGCCTTGAATCCGCCGCCTTCCAATCCTTCATATAGGACAAGATGCTCCCACTATACAACCGAGAGTTAAGTAGTGGGTGAGCCGATGAAGCGAGACGAGTGGGAAGATCAACTTCTGAAGCAGATGGTGGAGATGTTCCGTCAGATGGGGATGGACGTTGATGAGAGCGACTTGGCCCGAATGATGAACCAAATCCAATCTCAATTCGAGGACCTTGGAATCGATCCAGAAAAACTACGTTCTGGTGATGTCAAATTCAACCTCCAAGGCGACTTCGGCAACCTCGGCGAGATGCTCGGCAAGGGCGGTGTTCCTGACCTCAGCGAAATCTTCTCAAAGATGGGTGTTGACGTCAAGATGGGCAAAGGAAAGGACCCAGAACCCGTTGAGGTCAAAGTCACCGAGGCCGAAGAAGCCGACGACGTGAAGCAGGTCCCCATCGCTGACATCTATGTCGATGGCGATTCGATGAACATCACAATCGATGTCTCTCGCCACGATGAGTTGGATGATTCCGAACTTGAACTCAACCTCTCCGGAGGCGGCTCCACTCTACAGTTGATGCGTACCACACAGATGCAACCTCTGCAGAGTTATGAACTCCCCAAAGTCGCTGAGAGCGTCGATACATGGGAGTTGAACAACGGCATTCTCGATATCACTCTCACCTTGCGTGATGAAACCGAATCTGCAACCCCTGAAGGAGGACACTGAAATGGCAAAGACACCCGTAATCGGAATCGATCTAGGAACGACGAACAGTTGTGTGGCAACCATTGAGGGCGGTGAAGCCGTCGTCATCGCGAATGCTGAAGGCGCGCGAACAACGCCGAGCGTCGTCGCATTCTCCAAAGATGGAGAGCGTCTGGTCGGTGTGACTGCAAAGCGACAGGCCGTGACCAACAACGAGCGCACCTTCCTCTCTGTGAAGCGTGAGATGGGCACCAATTGGAAAGAAGGGGTCGATGAGAACGAATACACGCCCCAGGAGATTTCCGCATTCATTCTACAGAAGTTGAAGGCAGATGCTGAGGCTTACCTTGGCCAAGAGGTCAAGCAAGCGGTCGTCACCTGTCCGGCATACTTCACCGATGCACAGCGCAAGGCCACCAAGGATGCGGGTCGAATCGCCGGACTTGAGGTTCTGAGAATCATCAACGAGCCGACAGCGGCCGCACTGGCCTACGGTGTCGACAAGGAAGATGATCAAACCATTCTCGTCTTCGACTTGGGTGGTGGAACATTCGACATCTCCATTCTGGAGATTTATCAGGTCGATGGCCAGCCGCAAATCGAGGTCAAGGCAACCGCGGGCAACAATCGCCTCGGTGGAGATGATTTCGATGAGCGTGTGATCCACTGGTGTGTCTCTGAATTCAAGAAGAGCAGCGGCATTGATTTGTCCAGTGACGGTCAAGCGATGAGTCGCCTCAAGGAAGCAGCTGAAAAGGCCAAGATCGAATTGTCAGGCACTCAGACCAGCCACATCAATCTCCCATTCATTACCATGAAAGATGGCAATCCCGAACATTTGGATCTGAATTTGTCTCGCGCTCAGTTCGATGATCTGACCGCGGACCTTGTCGAGGCGACCATGGGTCCGACTCGACGTGCAATGAAGGATGCTGGTGTGAAGGCCGGCGACATCGACAAGATTCTCCTGGTGGGCGGTAGCACTCGAACCCCTGCGGTCCAAGCGGCCATCGTGAAGGAAACGGGCAAGTCCCCATTCAAGGGCATCAACCCCGATGAAGCGGTTGCCATGGGTGCGGCGCTTCAGGCCGGCATCATCGTTGGGGACGAGGGTGTGACTGATGTCCTCCTCCTTGACGTCTCTCCCCTCAGCCTTGGAATCGAGACGTTGGGGGGTGTCTCGACACCGATGATCG
>CAXEUI010000136.1:0-3852 GCA_963999335.1 uncultured Candidatus Poseidoniales archaeon | reverse complement strand
ACAATCCTGGGGTGGCTTCACCGGCAGCGACAATCTGTTCATCAAGTCCATCCCCATCCAGATCGGCGAAAACGATGTCTCTGGGCGAAGTGTGTGGGGTGAACGATGTCGAAGTCGAATTGACGCCTCCATCGCTTTCGAATACATGCATCTCGACAGAACCGGTCTGGGTTCCATCCGAACCGTCCGGAGTACCTTCGAGAGCCCGGAAGACATTGACTGTGCCATCACCATCATGGTCACCGACGCTGTAATTCGACAATCCAACGAAATTTGAGGTGGTTGTGGCCCACGCGGTGCCATTCCACGTGGCCGTACACGCTGCTGCAGCGGATGGACCCAGGAAATCTTGGAAACCATCTCCATTCCAATCGAAAATCTCGAAGGGTCCGCTTGTGCACTCGAATTCCTGCATTGTTGCGAGCCAATTGGTGTTTGAGAAATTCCAGAATGTGTTGTATGCGGTCATCACATCCGTTTCACCGACGACAATGGTCTGATTGTTCCCATAGAATGAGCCGATGCCGACGTGAACGAAGTTCTCGAGTCCCGGAACTTGATTTCCTGAATTGACTGTTGTGGTGACGGCGGACATGTAAGCCCCTCCGCTGAATGAACGCATGCCGAGTGTCCCATCGGCATCGATGGACACCAAGTCGTCCTGACCATCCCCATCCAAATCTGCAAGAAGGGCATCTTCGAATTTCTCGTTCATCGTGAGATTCATTGATTGCGTCCAACTGTTGCCCGAAAAGTGGGGACAGAGGGTGTCCTCATCACTGGCGATTGCGAGAATATCTGTACGACTATCATTGTCTGAATCGCCGAGAATCAGTTCGTCGGCATCGAAACATGTTGGAATCCAACTGGTGACAATTGACGTGCCACTCCATTTCAGCCAGCCAATGTGTGGCCAAGGTGTTCCATTGCCACCCATTTGGATATGGTCAGTGACCAGATAGATGGGGTCATCCAATCCATCCCCATCCATGTCACCCACCTTGAGATCACTGACCGCGCCGATTCCACTGAATTGAGCGCCAAGGTCGGGTGTCAATTCAACCGTAATCTCGGAGGAGGACATCATCGCTGCAGTTGGCAAGCGCCATCCACCGGTCGACAACCACGTCTGATTGCCATTCGCATAGATGGAGGTCGTCGATGCGCCATTATCGAATTCGATCTGCTCGCCGACTCGACCATCGCCATTTCCCCCCAGATGCCACTCATACTGGCCATCGCTGTCGACATCCACTGTGAGCGATCCTGGAGAGGGGTCCGCTGAATCGTAGGTCAGGTGGAAATTCGCGCTATCGATTGTCGTATTCCTCAGAATGCTCAGATTGGCCGGAGAAGGGGCTTGGGTGTTGGTGGAAACCTCCACGCTGAGAGTCCCATCAGCAAAGGTGACAATGGTCCCTGTGACGGGGTCTGCTGATGCAATTGGAACCGATGAGAACACGCTCAGAACCATCAACAGAGCGAGAATGGCCGAGCGCGAAGCGCTCGCCTGCGCATGGGGGCGCGCGGGGGGCATCGACCCTGCGGACAATATCAGGGGGTTATGTCGCCTTCGGCGTGGGGGTTGAAAAAATCTCGATAACAAATATCCTTTTTTCGAGCCGAAATGGTTGAAATCAGAGTTGTTTCCAAAGGTTTGAGTGTGGATTTCATAAAGTTACCATCGTAACGATTAAAATAACCCCGCGATTGGTTGGAAGCGGTCAGGTGGCGGCTTGGTGAAGGGTTCGGAAGGAACTGGAAACAGCCGCGTGCTGATTCGGGTCGGCGATGTAGAAATCGATATCTCAGGATCGCAGAAAGAGGTGGATGCAGAGATGATGAATATTCGTGAGGGTGAACAGTGGTCTACTGCAATTGCCAAGGTTCGCACTGCGCGAGAAACCGCCATCGCTGCCGCAGTTGAAGCGGCCAAGAAGAGTGGGATGCCCGAACGGGGTTCCGCCTTCCGTTCATTGATTGAAAACAGTACGCTGACCAAGAAGCCGGATCAGGTTCTCGCCGCCATTCAATACCTTCGCGATGTCGAAGGAATCGATGATTCCCCCCCGCGCGTTCTAAAGAAACTCTTCGATGACAGTGGCTTGGCTGCGCCCGACAATCTGTCACTCTATCTGAATCGGCTCTCTGAACGTGGATTCATCTCTTGTGCACCTGGGTCCTCCGAGAAGAATCGTTATGCTGTACTCACACCTGAAGGGCGAGCGCATCTGGATCGCCGGTCAGGGGCCTGAGGGTTTGCAATGACTGAGATTGGTCCCGATGCGGACCTTTCATTCCAATCCTTTGTCGGGCGCGATTTGAGGGGTGTCGACCTTTCGGGTGCCAATCTTCGCAGGGCCATCCTCGATAGAGCCGACCTTGAGGGTGCCAATCTCTCTGGGGCTGATCTACAGAATGCTTCGATGATTGGAACCAATGCCATGAAGGCGGCATTCGACAACGCTGATATGCGCAATGTCAAGGCAAAGAAAGCTCGGTTTGGTTTGGCCAATTTCCAGAATGCGCGGATGGACGGTGCAGATCTTCGTGGCATCCGTGGACGCTATGCTGTGTGGCGAGGGGCCAACTGGTGGGATGCGAAGATGAACGATGATCTACGCGCGGCTCTCACCAAAAAGTGGCCCAAAGATGACTGATTATTCCTCTTCTCCAAACTGGAGGGTTGGCGAATCGAACGTGACCGATTCTCGGTAGAGGGCGGCGCGGCCCTCTGGAATCAGAACGGCGACCAGAGGCAGGGCGATGCAGAAGGCCCCGCAGGCGAATTCCATGATGAGACCTCCACCGATTGTTGCTTCAAATCCATAATCCTCTGCTACCATGTGAATCCAGATTGTCTCAACTATATTCGCGATGAAGAAGATCGAACCCGCAGCCATGCCGACCTTGACGCCGAGCGGATTCTTTCGAACTAGCATGATTCCTGCGACCATCAATCCCAATGCCATCACACCGTACATGATTGTGAATGTGGAAGCCATTCCAGTTTCTTCCATCATGTCGAAGGTTCGGTTCTGCTCTTCGGTGAAGCCACTCTCTGCTCTCAATTCATCATCGACCAAGAACACCGCTGCACTTCCTAAAGCCAACAACCCACCCAGCATCGCGCCGAGAATGAGGAGAATTCCAATCGCAACCGGAATGGCATTGTTGGGACGAATCGGGATGGTCGGCATGACGAGTTCTTCCTCACCGTCCATCATGACAGAACCGATTTCATCTGACATGTGTTCACCTCGCCTTCGGCACTCCTTAATCCTCGGTACATTTCCTCAATGAATCCGCAAGCCCGTCAGGGACTTCGATCTTCTCAAAAGTGGTCATGCTGACACAGACCGTGACCACGCGCGCATCCCAGCAGAGAACCTCATCTTGATTGTAGAACAGATAACGCCACACGATTGAAGAATTGCCGACCGATTCAATCCACAGTTTGCAGACCACCTCATCACCGTATCGAAGAGGTGCGAGATGGTCGGCTGAAGTGTGTACTGCGGGGAATCCGAGGTGCATTTCTTGTGTGATGACGGGGTACGCGATTCCACAAATCTTCTCCCAGGATTCCTCAAAGAATCGATGGGCCAAATCGAAGTATTCAGGGTAAAAGACGACCTGTGCAAGATCAATCATCGGGAAATCAACCCGGCGGCGGAGGATGACGGCCATGGGACTCGCTTACGCGCCTCTGAGAAGAAGATGGCGGACCCACCGCGATTTGAACACGGGTTTGAGGCTCCGCAAGCCCCAGTGATATCCAGGCTACACTATGGGTCCAGCGAGCGGCCCACTGGGCACCTTGACTTAACCAGAACGGTTCACACTTTGTTG
>CAXEUI010000135.1:0-3902 GCA_963999335.1 uncultured Candidatus Poseidoniales archaeon | reverse complement strand
GTCCGCTTCATGGTCTCGCCAGAAGAGAGTACATCATCGACAACGACGACCTTGCGTCCGGCCACGTTGCCATACTTGTTTGAGAGATGCCCATCCCCTTCTTCGGAGACGGAGCGGAAGATGGCCACATCCACTTCGAGTTGGTCGGCAATCGAATTGGCGAACAAGATCCCATTGAGACTGATGCCGACAATGGTGTCGACCTCTTCAAGTTCCTCAAGCACGATGTCGGCCATGATGGATCCGATTGCGTTAATCCGATTGGGGCGAGAACCAATGGTTCGCCATCCGATTCGAATATCATCGGGATGGTCGACCTCAGCCGCTCCAGAATTTAGCCAAATTACGGTTCGTTGAGAGATGGATAACTCGTCTGCAATCTGTTGCGTATTGAGTCCTTGTTCTGTCATTTCTGCGACCTTTCCTCGCAGTTCATCAATGCTCAGTGCCATGTGAATCGAGGCTATCTGCGGGTCCATATCCTATCAAATCACCGGACAGAGTCCACAGGACTCTATCTAGAATCGACCCGTACTGCCAAATCCGCCCTCTCCTCGACCGGTTCCCTCAAGTGCCTCTCTTTCGACTTCGACAAAGTGAATCTGTGGAACGCGTTTGAACAACAATTGACCGATTCGCTCCCCTTTTTCGACCACAAACGAATCGCCTTCCCCAATCCAGTGCGCCAGCACCATCAGTTCTCCACGATAATCTGCATCGATGGTTCCGATTCCATTGGGCAGGATGAGCCCTCGTCTGCCAAGACCAGAACGGCATCTAATCTGTCCCTCCCAGCCGGGTGGAATCGCCAGAATGAGGCCGGTTGGTAGCATTTCAGTGGTCCCTTTTCGCACTTCGACACGCTCGACGGAATGGAGATCGAATCCCGCCGCCAAATCACTGCCTTTGACAGGCAGTAGCGCATCGGGGTGAATGCGTGCGATTCGCACCTCTACGGGCTCGTCCATCCATCCCTGCGCTGCGAAGGGGAACGTTGGTTCTGTCGGTGGTCTCAAGAAGGGGATGCGGGTGGGCCAGACGATGACGGACTTCGATT
Organism: uncultured Candidatus Poseidoniales archaeon; assembly: GCA_963999335.1. Lineage (GTDB taxonomy): Archaea > Thermoplasmatota > Poseidoniia > Poseidoniales > Thalassarchaeaceae > MGIIb-P. The sequence goes on along the minus strand of CAXEUI010000135.1, from coordinate 2,845 downwards.
ACGAGTCACTGCTCGACCGCGCCAGGGAGAAGATTCCTGAGGACATCTCGTCTCGCAGTCGTTGGACTCTGCCCGAACCGGATGTGCTCATCGAAGGTTCACAGACCATTCTGCGCAACTTCAACGAACTGGTTTCAATGATGGACCGCGATGCCGACCATGTCTACCATTTCCTACAGAACGAACTTGGAACCAGCGGGACTCGTGACAAGGGGCGCATCCTGCTCAAAGGTCGCATTCCACCTCGTCGAATCAAAGAGCGAATCGTTGCCTATGTGAAGGCCTTCATCCTCTGTCATCAGTGCAATGCTCCAGATACGGCCTTCCTCAAGGAAGATCGCACAACTCTCCTGAAGTGTCAGGCCTGTGGTGCAACTCGCCCAGTCAAACTCTGATTACTTTGGGCTGAAGTCGAGCAGTACCTTGCCTCGATTTCCACGGTCATGGATATGCTTCTGGGCATCGGCGACATCTTCGAATCGGTACACGGAATCGATGATGGGATCAATCAACCCCTGTTTGAGCATATTCCTCAGAGAAACCATCTGTTCACGAATGACATCCTCGTCCTTCCACTGACCCATGTGTACTCCGAATACGGATTTGTTCGAATTCATCATTTTCAGGGGATCGAATCGTGGCATTGAGCGCCACATCTTGAGTGCGGTCCACATGGAGCGCTTCGGACCTTTGACCGCTGAAGATGCACCGAAGACGTAGAGTCGCCCTCCATTTCGCAACGCCCGGTAGGATTGCATGACGTGTTTACCACCGACTGGGTCCAAGGCGTGATGCACACCGCCGACCTCATCCTTCACTCGCTTGACGAAATCCTCTCCTCGAGGGATGTGAATCATGCCGTGCGCTTGGACGAAATCAGCTTTGTTTGTTGATGCGGTTCCATACACTGCGCCGGCATCTAGGGCTTTGGCGAGTTGTGCTGTGGCCGTTCCCACACCCCCTGCGGCGTGATGAACCAGAATGGTGTCTCCTGGCTTGAAGTTCCCTAGATGGACGAGCATATGGTGGGCTGTCAGATAGGTCACAGGCATGGCCGCCGCCGCATCGAAGGAGACCTGTTCTGGGAGCGGCCAGACGCGGTCGGAATCGACGGTCACCTGCTCTGCATATCCGCCGAATCCTGTCAGCGCGACCACACGGTCGCCCACGGCGACATGGTCGACATCATGCCCTCGTTCTCGAACAATGCCCGAGACTTCGTAACCGGGTGTGAAGGGGAAATCAGGAGCCCCTCCATACAGGCCCTGCCGCATCATCAGATCGGCGAAATTGATGCCGGCTCGATGAACCTCGATTCGAACCTGACCGGCTGTTGGAATGGGATTGTCCTCCTCGATAATCTCGATGGCGTCCAAACCACCTCTTCGGGCATAGATGACACGCTTCAAGTTCAACCCTCCAGATTCATTCTCAGATGTTCTGCAATGGTACCCGAGCGCAGATGCTCGAGAAGGTCCGGGATGTTCTCTTCTCCAGTCAATGTGTACCACACACCCTCTGGATAAACAACGCAAGAGATTCCATTCTCACAGAAATCCAGACAGCCAGATTTCTGAACTCTGACGTTGGAAACCCCCTCTTCCTTTGCGGCTGCTTTCAGACGTTTCATGAGCCAGAGGCTGTCGCGTGCGGAGCAAGACGGACGACTGGCGTCCGGCGCTCTTTCGTGCCCACAGATGAACATGTGCCGTTGGTAACCCGGCGCCAGTCTACCTTTCGGGTCCTTGGCCATCGCCTCACCTACAACTGGTCGAGTTTTGACGCCAGTACGAAGTCTGACTCCGTCAATCCATCGATCTTGTGCGTCCAGATTGTCACCTTGGCTCGTCCCCAGCCAAAGTCGAAGTCCGCGTGATGGAACTGTTCCTCGCAGATTGCGCCAGCATCATTGACGAAATCCAGAGCGGTTTGAAAGTCATCATAGTTCCAAGTCCGCTCAAGATGGTGGCCATCTACCACCTGCCAATCATCGTGCAATTGCGTCAAAAGAGGTTCTCTTTCAACCTCACTTAGTGGAGGGATTCCCCCTTCACACGGAATGCATATTTGTTCGTGAAGTGCCACGGGCTCATCCCCACAGATGATCGTCGTCGACACCCTTGGTCTTCTTCTCTACTTCCTCGTGAATCTTGGTTCGACGCTTCTGGTCTTCACGCTCGAACTGGAGCAATTCATTATCGTCGATGTAAGCGGGTCGCATATGCGCAATCAAGCGTACTTCGACAATCACATCGCGTGCAATGTAACGGTAATTCCCTTCGGTGTCCAAGACCTCCACACTCATCTTGTTGGTGCCAATCAGGCGGCCACGAACCCATTCATCGCCACCTTCAGGCAATGCCCTCGCATCGAGCATCACTTCGACGAGATCATCCCGGCGCATGCCTGCACGACGGTCGAGGAGCGGTCCAGTCAGAACGTCTTCGCAAACCTCGGGCTTCCCCAAGGATTCCCAAATTGAAAGGGCCCAGTCGGGCAGGTCAGGTGAATCATCAGCCATTGGAATCGCGTTTGCGAAGCACTGGTTGCTCTTGAACCGATGGGTTGGCGCTAGCCTCTTGTTTGAAGAGGGGTGGGCTCCGCCACAGGGATGAGGGGAACGCATGGGTTCGGTCGTTTGGCGCAGCATTCCGACGGTATTGACTGTCGAAGAGCTTCTCGACAAGGCCTTCAGCAAAGCGAAGAAGGCCGGCGATGCAGTCGCCGACAAAGATCGCATCTATCGCACGCGTAAGCAGATGATTCGAATGACCGGTTCTGCCGGAGACTCTCTGTCTTCGACATTACTCGATTGGGTCAAGCGTTGGCCGAGTATCGATCAGAT
>CAXEUI010000134.1:0-3938 GCA_963999335.1 uncultured Candidatus Poseidoniales archaeon | reverse complement strand
ACATGACCGCATACATCGAGGGATTGCATCGTCTTCGTGACCTAGATGCCAATTTGCTGTTCCCTGGGCACGGGCCGATGGTGGCCAATCCGACCAAGTTGCTCACACACTACATCGAGCACCGCGAGAAGCGTCATGAAGCCGTGTTCACGGCTTGGCAGAATGGTCTGCGTGAGATTGAGGAATTGAGCCATGCTGCCTACGCTGATACGCCTGACGCTCATCCATTGCTGAAGATTGACCAAACGATGAGCCATCTAGATGCCCTGCGCAATGAAGGCCGAATTTAGGTGAAGATTCAAGCACGCCGAACCCGTGCCGGTACTTGGGCGTGTGAATCCAATGAATACCACTGAAGTTGCCACCCTCCTAGACAATCCCGATTGTCAAATTGAAGCCCGACACATTCCCGCTGCTGATGGAATCGACCTCAGGGTCTATTCATTCAAGCCCAATCAACCGAGTACATCCCGCCCTGTGGTGTTCATCCCTGGGTGGACCAGCGTCATGGAAGGGTGGGCGCCCTTGCTTTCTGCATGGGTGGAGAAACGGGAGATTCACTACATTGAGACGCGAGAGAAGCGATCGGCCAAGATGACTGGAAAGTTGCGTGTGCAGGATTTTGCGATGATTCACCATGCTGAGGACCTGAAAGCCGTGGTTGATGCGCTCGATTTGGATTCCAATGTCCTCTGGTTCGGCTCATCCTTGGGGGCCACAGTCATTCTGCATGGCATGATGGAAGGACTCCTCCAAGGGGAAGCCGCATTCTTGATCGCCCCCAATACCAAGTTCCGATTCTCAACATGGATGCTGCCTGTGATCTCAGCTCCATGGTGGTGCTACCCTCCATTGATTCGATTTCTCGGGCTGCCTTATCTGAAATGGCGATTGAAGGAGCCCAAACAATACATCCGATATCGACGGACCCTGACCCAAGCCCACCTGCTGCGCCTCAAGCGCAGCGTCAAGGCGAACCGACGATACGACCTCCCCTCAAATCTGGATTGCATCTCCGCTCCCGTCGCCATCTGTGTTGCCGCTTCAGACACACTGCATACCGGGGACGATTCCCACGGAATTGCCGATTCTTTGCCCAAGGGGAGCATCGTTGAGGTGCCCAGCAATCAGTATGCGCACGAAGCAGATGTCATCACCGATATCGATGCATGGGAAAAAATGTCCAGCGATTAGGATAAGTGTCATGTGCCCATCCGGTGTGATATGGACTCAACCACATTGATGCTACTTGTTGCAGGCGGAATCATCCTTCTGATGCTCATCCTGTGGATTTTGAGCACGTACAATCGCATGGTAGATTTGCGGAATGAAGTTGAAAATCAATATCAGAATCTTGAAACCCAAGTCGGTGTGAAGGATCAAAAAATTGCGCTAGTCGAACAGACCGATTTGGCTCAGATGGGCCTAGAGAGTGAGGTCTACGACAAAATCATCGAAGCACGAAAGATGTTCGCAGAGGCCAAGCGTTCAGGGAACAGGAGCGCACTGAGCAAAGCATCTGGATTGATGGATTCAGTCATTCCATCCGCTCTAGCCTTCGCCGAGAGCAATCCACAACTCACCTCACACAATGTCCTCGTCGCTGGATTGGAGGAAGGAGTCCACGCAATTTCAAAGATGGCCAGCGAGGTTGAGGAATACAACCAGTCAGCCAAGAATTACAACACCTACACCGAAATGTTCCCTGCAGTAATTGTCGCGAAAATGTTTGGATTCGAGCGTGCTGACCTGTTCGATCAGTACTCCGATGAGCAAGTCGAACACATGTTTGACCGCCGCGCCGATTTGGGAAGTTTTGTTGAATCAAAGCGCTCTGAAGCAGACATCAAGACTGAGGAACTCAAGGATGAAATTGAGGCAATTGAGGCTGAGGCAGAACTGCTTGAGGCAAAGGCTCGCCTCGCGGCTCTCAAAGAGCAGGCGAATGAGTAATCACAACAACATCATCACGAAAGATCCCAATACTAGCAATAGTAGTGGCCCTAAGCGACTCGCTGTGGAACTCTTTGCGGATAATACTGAGAATTCATTGCCTTTGCTAATCTTGGCTCTTCTCCTCGGTGCATCCTCGCCAACCGCTTCCAACGTTTGGTGTACACGAGTGGCATTGTAACCGACAGTCCCACGTGGGATTTCGTCATGAGGACGTGATTTGATTCTCGCCATCACATAAGCAGGGTCGGCCAATCTTAGGGCATGAAGGGACCAGGTGTGCTTTAGAGAACCTCCGTGCCTTGAGCGATCATAGGGTCCACAGGTGTTGTCACCCCGGCGATGCCTTGACCAAATGTCACCACCCATATCCACTCTTTTGAATGTGGATAGTTTGACGGACATGCCCCCAGTCCCATCATGAATCATGAAATCTGATGCGTAGTTTCCAGTACGAACCGTCCGAGTTTCAGTTCGTGTTCGGGTTCTCCATGTTTTGCTCTGCGAATCGTAGTACCTTTCGGTCCATGTTTCAGTACAGGTATATGCCCATCTCCAAGCAATGAGGTTGACAAATGTCCAATCAGCAGCTTTGCAACCATCAACATGGAGCACTTCGAGTGGTGCACTTGTGATGGGCCGAACTTGGCCAACCAATTCACCATGACCGCCATCTGCATATTTGATGATTGAAGTGACTGTGTCCCAGGCCTCAACACTGGTTCGGTAGGAATAATGGCTGAAAATAGTCGCAATCGCTCCGAGAACCAAAAAGGAAATGGGTAGGTAACCGAGCATTTCCCGACTCAAGCCACCTAGTTCTGTTCCACCATGGCGAGGGAGGGCTAGATATGCTCCGACAATAAATAGGACAGCAAATGAGTGAAACAAAAATCGTGAAGTGAACTGAGGGGGTGTCGCGTTGTACAATGCCCTGTATCGATTGTGGCGTGGATGGTCACCAAATAGCAACTCTTGGGCATCAATTCTTTCACCATCTTTAATCTGCTTCACCATGTAATCATCGGCTTCCTTTGGTGTAGCGAATCGTTCAGGCTTTTCTTCGTCACAATAGACGACCCATTTGTCACCATTTTCTTCAACATGGACATTCGGCTTGTCTTGTTCAAAACGAGAGAGTGGATTGGGTACCCAAGCCTCACTCTTCTCATCCCAGTATTTTCGATCCAAATGCCACCCATCAGGAAGGGGGGGTAGCGGAGGAGAAGTCCATTTTTCAGGGTCCGCACCAAATGTGAATCCCTTCATCATCTGCGCAAATGGATTTGGGTGGCAATAACCCATGGTGGATAGTCCAACACCAACACAAAGTAAGGCGAATGTCAAATCTCCCGCCCCTCCGGGAAGAACATTCGATAGACCAAAACCAGCGATAAGGAAACCGAGGCCCCAAAGGACCCACCACCCCCAATGAGTAGGCCATGTCCAAGCAAGCCATTTGGGGAGCAATGGCTTATCTGTGTCGAACTCGCATTGAGGTCCTTCACAGTCGGCCATGCTTGTCGATTGGACCGCATGACTTGAACGTCACCTACGGTGACAGTTCAAATTCGTCATCATCACTGGTGAAGGGGTCGTCCCAATCACCAGAGACTTCACTCAATCTGAAGTGGCCATACAATCGCTCAATCGTTCCATAGGGCCATTCCCCTCGTTGCGCATCATATCGACGAATGAGGTCAGGCCCGTTGCCTCCATGGAACCAGATGGGGACATCCAATCGTCGGAACAGGCCTTCGGTGAAACCGCCGAATGCATGCAGGCGAGGCACACCATACAGATCTGCAATCCAATCGTGGTCTTGTCCTCCATCCTCACCCGGTTGCTGCGGCTCACATGCTTCGATGATTAGATCGATTACTCGATTGAAGGCCGCATCAACACCCCCTTCGTCAATCTCCATCTCAATTTCGGGCAGAATTCCAAGTGGATCGGTCTCTCCCGTCAGATGTTGAAGCCAGACC
>CAXEUI010000133.1:0-3972 GCA_963999335.1 uncultured Candidatus Poseidoniales archaeon | reverse complement strand
ATTCTTCACCATGAACGACAGTTGGTTCGATGAGTACATGTTCGAGATTGCAGCACCATCATCGTATCTCACCGATGAGATGCGGGCGGCGCTATCCAAGGAACCGCACGTGCTATCGCCATGGGACCCGATGGGCTCGCTTGCACGGGACTAAATCCATTCAGCAACCTTGCGAAGGCATTGCTTGGATTCGGGGACGCATGGGCCGAACAACCACCAATCGTGAAACATCCCCGGCCAGATGTCTACTTCAATCTCAACACCAGCGGTTTTGGCCTTCTCACCCACCTTTCGACTATCATCGAGGAGCACTTCTCGGTCTCCGACGAAAATGAGCGTGCGTGGCAAGCCTGTGAAATCACCGAAGAGGGGGGAGATGTATGGGTCCTTCCGGTCAGCAGAATCAGGAACATAATGGCCAGCACAATCATTCGTAATGACGTGGGAGACCATGGGGTCCGCTTTTGCCAATGTCTTGTATGTCTGTGAACTACAGGTCAGGTCAGTCCACGGTGAGAACAGTACGGCTGCATCAGGAAGACGCGACCCTTCATCGCGCAGTCGCATCATCAATGCAAGACTAAGGCCACCACCGGCGGAATCACCACTGAGGATGATCTGTGAATCTGGATTGTCAGCGACAATCGCCTGCCATGCCTGCATTGCATCATCCAGCGCCGCGGGATAAGGATGCTTAGGCGCCAGACGATAGTCGACGGAATGACAGACGCAAGATGTCGTCTTCGACAAATTCGCCAGTCCAATCCGATGTGTACTCCGTGAGGAACCGATGCAATATCCACCGCCATGCAGGAATACGAAGATGGTGTGGGGTCTGACACTCTTCTTCGGGGTGAATGTCACGCCCGATACATCGCCAAAATGAGTATTCTCCGTACGGATTCCAAACGGACTGAACAACTTCGCTGTGAACCATGATTGTGGATGAACCATCAAACGAATGAAGCCTGGTGATGGACGAAACAATCGACAGAGGATCTTGTTCGGTCGAAGAATGAAGGTTGACACCAGAGCACTGCGTATGCTCACGTAATCACCCAGACCAATGCTCGCACAGGCGTTCGAGCAAGCGACGAGCGGGAATGCCCCACTGAACGATGGTGACTGAGGCTTCGCTTCGATCTGTAGCCAATGTTCCTTCTTCAAAACCGGGTGCACCCAAATCCGAAGGGACGAGCGGCAGTTTCTCTCCGCCACCCTGTACAATGATCTGCACGCCATTTTCCTTCGCTTCTCGCGAAATCAATTCAGAATCCTGATGGCCTTCTGCCTGCAAGAGACGGGCGATGGCTTCCATCAACTGTTCGACGGGGTCTGCACCGGTATCTGAAGGCAGGCCTTCGGAATCTCCAATCGAAGGGCCATAGGCATCTAGGAAGGGTAAATCTTGGTCGTGCTGAGCCAGCAAATCATCGAGACCCCGGCCCAAAACGCGCTTTTCGGTCATGAGGTTCACTCCAAGGTGAGATTCCACCGCTGAGCAAGATTAATCGCAAGTTCGCGATAATCCTTCCCTCCTTTCGATTCTGGGGCGTGGATGTGGATTGGAATGCCTTCGCTTGGTGCTTCAGCGAGTTTGATGTTGCGTCGAATGGGTGGTTCAACAATCAGATCGTCGAATGTTTCCTTCAACTGTCCCTGAACCTGACCATTCAACAAGGTTGGAGCGTGCATCGTCATCATCACACCATCAAAGCCAAGTTCGGGGTTGAGGCGGCGGCGAACCTCTCGAATCGTGGAAGAAAGCATGGCAACTCCTTCCAATGCGAAGAATTCCGTCTGTACAGGAACGAGAACGCCATCACTGGCAACCAGGGCGTTGATTGTCACCAATCCCAGACTGGGGGCTGTGTCGAGTAGAATGAGATCGTAGTGTGGCAACAGGGCCTCAAGACCTTCGGATAGGCAACGCTCACGACCGAGTCGGGTCGAGAGTTCTTGCTCAAGTCCGACCAGTGAGCGCTCTCCCACAATCAGATGAAGACCTGGCACTGCGGTTGCGTGTCGACACGAAGCGGCCTGTTCCGGCTCGGTGAAGAGTGTGCGAGTTGTGTGCTTGACACGGCTCTTGTCGATTCCAAGACCGGTGGCACAATTTCCTTGTTGGTCGCAATCAACCACAAGGACACGCACACCATGCATAGCGAGGTGTGTGGCTACATTGATGACCGTGGTCGTCTTTCCAACACCACCTTTCTGATTCATGACGGTGACGACGCGACCTCGATTCGCGGGGGTTGGCCTTCCTCTAGGGAGTTCAATTTCAGGGCGAGGTTCAGCAGAACTCAACGGATCTGATTGAGGACCTACAATCTCTTCCTCGGTGAATTCGACCACCAAGGGCGCGGCTACCGCCTCAGGCAGCACATCTTCCTCATCCACGATGTATCCCGATTGCGTCCGCTCTTGCTGCGCTCTTGAGGCTGACGGGACAATTCAAGTCCAAAATGGCGTTTTTTCAAACATTATGATGGTGTCGAAGTTTGGACCCATCCTGCCATTCTTCCGGTCTCTCCATCCATTCCGACTCGAAGGCTATGGTCGGTACCCCCAGATGACCAAGTACGCTCAAGATAAACTGTGACCTGACCATCGAGGATGTCGAGATCATCCAACCATTCCGAAACAGCATTGTCTACGGGAACGACCAGAGCATATCCAATCTGAACATCATCGCGAAGGACGTCTCCTGATGTCACTTGAGGATACAGATCTGGATACAGAGTGGAGGAGACCATGCGACTCTCTAGTGCTGCCAGTCTATGGGTGGTTGGAACTCGGTCTCGCGCGTGTTCGGGTTTGTCATCACCACTGATTGGGCCATCACCTGAATTCAAGCAATTCTCGCCACCGGGCCAAGTCACTCGAACCCATCCGGCTTCCACCGAACTGACCCACGAGAGATTCCACACAGGTGAACTCCCAGTCCGATCATCGAGCGCAGCAAAGACGTAACCGTCGCTATTGAGGGCCGTGTGGGCTACCCCAAATGCATCAGCATCGGTGGTCACGCAAAACACCGCTTGCTCCAGTGTGAACGAACGGGTTGTTGAATTGTCCCACAAATGGGTGGCCCAAGCAACACGATCCGTATCCGAAGGTACACCTTCACCTGCCAATGGACGTGTGACGTAATGTTGTTGCCAATCAAGCAATTCAGTGCCGCGTTTGAATGAAGTTTGCTCGAGTGTGTATCGAGTCGTGAATGTCCCCTCTGGGAAGGCAAGTTCGATGGCTTCAGACATCGCGAGAGAGCAAGACGAATGGGTTTCTGATTTGTCGATGGAGACTTCAACCATTTGGCGTGCAGGAAGAGGTTGTCCGGGAATGGCCCACAATTGCATCTCAGCTCTACCAAGACATTTTCCGATATCGATGTGGTGCATGAAAATTTGAATCGCATCCTGGCCACCGATTGTACTTGTGGAACCCACTTGCCAACCCCAATCCCCATGTTCACCGGTCAGACCTTCGGTGAGGATTGTCAATTGGAAAATATCGTACAGATTCACAGGATGCATCGGCAATAGAGCGTCCTCAATCATGTCGGAGATGGTGTCGGAGCCGAGAACGCCACCAAAGGTAGTGGCAGTCGCACTGGATGACTGGCCGTCAGAATCGATGAAGTCGACCGAGGTGTCGGAACGAAGCAATGTTCGTTCAGTAATCTCATTCCACTGGGTCATTTCGATATCCAACTGATTGTTTCGCTTCGTCCAATCTGTATTGGTGCTGCATGAGTCTTGGTTGATGGCAGACCATGTGTATCCCGAAAGATCTGCACTGAGATCGTAATCCAGATTCGACTCGACAGCATTCCAAGTTCGTCCATATGGACCATTGGTCATCACTGCACCTTCCAAATGTGTGTCACTTGGATCTTTGAGGTCGCTGAGTGAACCATCTGTGATGGATGCTGAGCCCGTTCCGCTGAACTCGATGCGAAGTTCG
>CAXEUI010000132.1:0-4082 GCA_963999335.1 uncultured Candidatus Poseidoniales archaeon | reverse complement strand
GGTGCGACTGCTGACATCATCATTCTCACCCACCTCACCAACGCAGGTTGGGTCTTACGCACTGAGAAACTCCCTTGGCTGGATGAAGCGACATGCAAGGAGTTGAATCTGTGCCGACCCGATGCACCTCTCCGCGATGCTCGTCATGCACTACATCATTTGATCCATGCTTCCTCAACAGTCATCCTCATCGACGCATCCGGACTTGATGAAGACTGCCAGCCCGCAGCACCGATTGCAGAATGGTTCTCCGTTCACGGAGGTGCCGATACGGAGAAATCGGTTCCACGTCCATCCTTCTTGGAAGATTGGTCAACAGCGGCCAGTGAACGAACAAGGGGCCACCATCTCGCTTGGATTCCCGCCACCATCGAAATGATTCGAAACGACGGACCTGCACGGGCGGAGATTCATCTCTCAGGACGTAGCATTCGAGACAATCGTCAGAGAGCGGGCCTTTCGCTTCGTGACTCTCGTCAACCGATTGCACCCCCACTGCGACCAGAATCGATTTCACTTCCCTTGGATACATCATTGATGCAGGATCGTCTTCGTAGACATCCCACTCAGGTTCAATCAGGCGAAGAATACCTTGGGATGGAATTGCATGACCGTTATTGTGGTATCGGGGGCATGAGGATTGTCCCCACAGGAGGTGGTGCCCCTGGCGAGGTCACTCCGCGTGATGCCAATTCGTGGCCGGTTCTGGGTGGTAAATCAGGTCGCTTTCATCTAGTCGCCAATGATCCGCGTCCATTCGCCCCCAGTTCGACATCTTTGCCCGTTTTTGATCAGAGACATGGCCTCACAGGAGGTGCCAAAGAAACACAAAAACGCTGGTCAGCCAGTCGTTTGCAACGCTGGCAGGCTTGTCCTAGACAAGGGTGGCTTGAGCGTCGTTTGAATGCAGGGCGACTTGAGCAACAGGCCGAAGATCTCGATGCTCGGATTCGTGGTGATTTGGTTCACGGTTCTCTGGGCACCCTGTTTGAGAATGTATTCTCTTTACCCGAGCGCATCGAGCGCTCCTCAGTTGGTGCCAGTTCCTTGGCCAACATGGGTTGCTCAGTCGAAGAATTGTTTGCCTACATCTTGGATTACGTTGGTCGTCGTGCACCTTGGTTGGAGAGAGAAGACGCCACCGCTGCACAGCGACGACACGACTTGATTGGATTGACTCGAAAATCCTGGATGGATTGGCTTGCATCTCCTCAACCGATGCCCCCATCTGGAAGACTGGGCAATCTCCTGTTGGCTGAATTGGAGTTACACAATTCGATTCCAATTTCCATTGAATGGTCTCTGAATGGAATGGATGTTGAACACCCTGATGGTCGAACCATGCAACTGACTGGTTTCATCGACAGAGTCGATGTCGTCCACTCACCGAACGATGAGGATGGCGACGAAACCGTCGCCCCCTTGGATTGGTCTGAAGATTCCAAGTGGAAACCGAAGCGCCTCATTCTGATTCGCGATATCAAATCGGTGGATGGGCCCAAAGAAGCGAGGATTGGTGAACGGCATCGCAAGGCACTGTTCGATGAATTGCAACTTGGCCTCTATGCTCGCTCCTGGGAGATTGCGCACCCCGGAGATCTTGTCATAGGAGTCGGGATTTCAGAAGTGGGTTCGTTCACAAACCACAGTCTTGAGGTCAGCCCAGCATTCGTGGAATTGTTAGATGAGAATGGAGCTGGCGATCTCACAACATTCACTCATGACACTCATCGACTACCAGATGAGGATTCTGTAGCCAGTAGTGACCCATTTCGTGCATGGATGCGTGAGCGATTGACGACCGCATTTGATGTCGCAGATGCTGCCAATTCCGGTCGTGTTCACGCCACGCCAGAGGAGTATGTTTGTACCTGGTGTCGTGTCAAAGAAGCCTGTGGATTGGCCCCCATCGTCGGAGGTGACTCGACATGGAATTGAACGTGGGTCAACGCCTTGCGCTTGCCATTGATATGCATCTCATTTTGGATGCAGGAGCGGGTACCGGCAAAACCCAGAGCATTGTTGGGCGCGTCATCGAGCACTATCTTTCCATTGATCAACGAGCAACGCGATTGTTGCCAGCTGGCCCTCGTCCCAATCCGTTGGGTGCAGGTGCATTGCGAATCGGTTTGGCAGAGCGTGAAGATTTGACACAATGGCAAGGTCTGTTGCCCAGCGAAGTCGTGGTCTTGACATTCACAAACAGAGCCGCAGAGGAGATGCGTCACCGCCTCTGGAAAGAATTGAATCGCCTGCGTCCAGGCCCAACTCGGGACGATGGCGGTGATCGTAGAGATTCACGAGTCACACACGAGGGCCTCATCGATCAATTGACGGCCATGCTTGAAGATGCTCCAATCGGTACAATCGATTCCTTCCTCTCACGTATCATCGCACCATGGAGGGCCGATTTATCCGAGAGGCCAACCGACGAAATCGTGAATGATGCTGATCGCCACGTATTGCTCGGTCTCGCGCTTGAGGGCCTGTGGAGACTGCGTTCAGCTGGAGATGCGGTTGCAGCCGGTGTATCCGGTGAACGAGCGCCACAATTGATTGAAGCCCGCGATCGTCTCGCCCGTCGATTTGGCAGCCGATATACGGTGAGAACCGTTCTCTCCTCATTGCTGTCAAATCGAGTCTTCGTCGACACTGTCGCCCGTCGCCTTGAGTCCGATGGACAGGTTGAACCCGATGATGTCCGACGTCTCATCAGTGGCATATTGGAGCCTGTCAATCCATCATTTGACACATTTGTCAATGAGATTCACCAAGCCTGTTTGTCATGGGTTGATCATGTTCGAACGCATGGTAATAATCTCGATGTGGCCAATGCGTTGGTCGGCGGAACGAGATTCCAAACGCTGGTTGATTTGGTTGACTATGGCCCGCCCTCAACCACTTGGAAGCGTTGGTTGTGGTTGCATGCGCTCTGTGCGACAACTTGTACCACTGCTTCTCATCACAAAGCAAAGGTGAGTGCCTTCAGCCGAGGAAATCTCGCAAATTCAAAAGAATGGCCTCGAGGAATTGGAACTTGGGGTGGCGTCAAAGATGCCAATGCAAAGGAGGACGCCAAGAACCTTGGTGATGTGATTACGAATCTGTGGAATGATGCCGCTGGGCGTTCGTTCAGACCCCTCGCTCGCTCCCTATTCCTTCTCGATGACACACCATTCCCTGTACCGCATATGCCAGCGGCAGCAGGTTTGCTTCCACACCGCATACAGTCTCCCTTCCCTCATGCATCTCCAGGGGACTCACTGACGTTCGGCATCGAAGAAGAGGCGTGTCATCTCCAAGACATGCTTCTCTGCCATCGCTCGCTACTTGATATTCTGCACGAACTCAAGGTTCGAGATGGTGTCCATGAATTCGATGATGTCTCCTCGCTCGCAGCGGATCTTCTCCTCGCTCGATGTCCCCGTATTATGCGCGCTCATTATCCAATTGAGGTGGTTCGGGCATTGGATGCCTTACCTGATGATTCGTGGAGTGATGAACACATCTTGACGGCCCTAGCTTTGATGGAAGGATTCGCACGTGATCCCCTAGCGTCGGGGTTGGATGCCAAAGAGACCGCACGATTGTTGGAGGATCTACAGGTCCGTTATGCACGATTGCGCGATATCCGTTCACGTTACCGAGCGTTCATCATCGATGAAGCTCAAGACAATTCAGCGCAGCAATGGCGCTTGCTGGGTCGTCTATGGGGCCAACGTTCTATGCCCGAAGGCCATCCTTCACCAGAGACACCTTGGGAGCCGACCGTATGCTGTGTCGGAGACCGAAAACAGAGCATCTATGCCTTCCGTCAAGCGCAAGTGTCTGGCTTCGTTGATTTCGGTCGGGCATTGAGGCTCACCAATGAGCATGAATTACACAGCCTTCCTGCGCTGACTCGGGCGCCTGAACTACGTCGTGTAAACGCTGCACGGGACCCCCGATATGGGGCTGATGGAGGCTTTGCTACAGCGTCTGATTTACCCGAATCGCGAAGCAAGGCAGAAGGTGCCTGGGTTCGATTCGATGAGGTCGAAAAAGGCAGTACCACACCCGTTGATGCCATCGCTCGCTCACAA
>CAXEUI010000131.1:0-4113 GCA_963999335.1 uncultured Candidatus Poseidoniales archaeon | reverse complement strand
ACTGATGGCGAGCGGAGCGCATATTGTAACACGTGCACCACTCCTCATTACGGTGTTGATTCTGCTCCTGATCGGGCAAAGCCTCTCTCCTCTTGCATTCTCAGTCAATAATCCACCGAATGCAGTGAGTGGACGCGATGGAGAGGTGTGGATGGATGGAGGTGTCGCTTGGCCTCAATTTGGTCGTACCCCTGGTCATGAATCGAGCGTCCCACCACATGCACCAACCCAACCTGCATCTGGAGAATTGTTGAGCATCACCGATCCGGTCCTCAATTGGCGACATTATGCATCCGGAGATACCGGCGTGGAAACTTTGGGTGTATCTGTGGGCAACTTCAGTGCCAATATAGACACCGGCGGACTCGTTCTCGACTCCTGCGCCAGAGACAGTTTATCGCCGGTTTTCATCCATCAGCAGGATGTCGGAGGGAATCCTCATGCTTTCATGCGAATTGTTGATGGCGATTCAAGTCAGACCATGTGGCAGGTCGATGTGGGGGCCATCGACTTAGAGGTCAAGGCAACGCCGATTATTTTCGACGTTGAAGAGGATGGGGCGCTTGAAATCATCATCGTTTACGACGCAAATGGACAAGCGACGGTCGAACTTTGGTCTCCAGCGATTACGTGTGGTGTGACTGGATGGGTGCCTGGAGGCAGTCATGAAACAGAACGATTGTGGAGATGGAGTCATGATACGTTTGAAATGGCCGCTGACAAAACCTGCCAGACCTGTCATCAACCCGTGGCACAACCATTGCTCGCCGACCTGTTCTTGGACGGATCTCCTGAACTCGTTCTCGCGATGGTGGACGATGTCAATAATGAACCGAACATTGTTGCTCTACCCCTTCCAACCTCCGGCACCCCAAGTCCAATCTGGGAAGTGACCTTGGACAAGGGGACCCATCCCTCGGACCCTGCATGGGTGCAGATTGATGCTGTCACTTCAGCCATTCTCCTCACCTCGATTGATGAGAACAATGGCAACATGTGGGTTTGGAGATTGAATGCGGCCAATGGACAGGTGCAGTATGATGAAACCCTCAACAATCTCGATGGGGATACAGCAGCCCCTCACGTTCGTCTTCCCGGGCCAATCATTACACAATTAGACGCAGATTCTGCACCTGAAATGGTCGTCACCATTCCGACCGATATCGATGAAGCAGGCACCAGTGATGGGGCGACCTTCATCGGGCTTGATGTCATCGACGCATCGACAATCTTCTCATTCTCTGCAGCCAATGGATATGCCGATGCGCCACCCGCATTGATTGATTCTGATTCGAATGGCATCACGGATCGAATCTGTTGGAATACATGGTATCGTGACGGGTTCTCTTGGCACGGCATGGTCGGCTGCAACAATTACAATGAACAAACGCAGAACACGATGATCGATTGGAACCAAATCGTCGAAGGAACCTCTGGGAATCCGAACGACGAGATTGCAGTCTCCGCCCCCACACCGATGGATATCGATGGAACGGGCTTCGATGAGATTCTGGTCACATTCGGCCGTACACTCTATGCGCATGATGGGGAAACAGGTTCTCGTTCTTCGATCAACGCCGAGTGGGTCTCTGGGCTTGAATTACCGCATCGAACATGGGCCGGCCACGCGCTCGCTGATTTCGACAACGATGGGGCACTCGATCTATTGGTGGGTGATATGTTGATTTCTCAGGCGGGTGCTGATATTCGTCCCTTTGAAGATGGATTGGCGATTACATTCAACCCCAGCACACCCGACCCGGATGAAACAGTTACCGTCACCGCATACTTTGAAAATGCCGGAACCGATTCAACCACAGTGGATACATTTGCGAGAATGTATGTTGATGGAGCATTGACCCATACACATAGAGAGGGGACTTTGGACCCTGTATCTCCAACGGGTGACGGGAATTTCGCTTCGTTCTCCTTTGATTGGTCAGGAGGATTGGGCGAACATTCATTTGAATTGAATCTGGATGAACATGGAAATGTGACTCAAACGCGTACTGATAACGATGTGACGACATCCATTCTGACGATTATTGCTCCCTACAATGTCAGCATTGGAGTCCCCACGGATCCGGTCAGAGTTCTACCCGGTGGGCAAGAGGATGTACAACCACTCATCACCTCAACTGGGAGACTTGCGGGAACTTGGACGATGACAATCGACGATGCAGGGTTGCCGACGAACTGGACCATATCAGATCTCGACCCCAGTGCCTCATTGAGTGTGCAAATTGGTGTCGGAGCCACGTGGAGTCCAACACTTCGGGTCACTGCACCTGTTGAAGCACTCGGCACGGATTCCGGATTCGTCGAAATCACAATGACACTCGATTCAGATACGAATATCACGCAGACTGCGATTCTAGCAATTGAAGCAGAACGAACCAGAGGATTGTCGCTCAGAGGCGCAGATGGAACGGCGAATTCCAATGGAATGGGCATCCCTGGAGAAGCTGCAGCCGCTTGGATTCTGGTTGAAAATCTCGGAAATGCCCCTGAAACCATTTCACTGCAATGGAATTCAACGCCGTGGGGCAATGATTTGACCCTGCACGATTCCTCTGGACAGGAAGTCAATCCTCTCACACTGAATCCCAGTGAGATTCGGGAACTGACCGCCCGTCTCGATGTCCCCATCTCTTCCTCCTTGGGTGACAATGTCTCCACACAACTGACGATGTGCATTGGCGCCGGCGAAGAAGAAGATTGTCGTTCGATTGGACTCACTTTCACCGCCAATCAGGTCCAAGTCCTGCCTCCGCATATCAGATCGGTACCTGCCGATAATCGAACGTGGAATGTTGAGGTTCAATTGCCCTCTGGTGTTGATGAAATGGAATGGGACATGGCATCTGCTGGCATGATTATGCCCGATTGGACATGGGTTGCCAATGGCGCACTTTCAATCGACGGAACCACGCTCCGTGTCTCTGGAAACACAGGCGCACGTGTCACGGGCACTCTGGTTCTCGATATGCCCTATGCAGCACCCCCTATGTTGCACACGTGGACTTCGAATGAGGCGAACAACAGCGGATGCATTCTGTCCTTCTCGTTGCAGGTATTGCAGATTCACCGGGCGATTGTAGAGGTGACCTCACCCGTTGAACAACCGCATCGGATGGACGTTGGCGTACAGGACACCATCATGCTGAGATTGTCAAACCCCGGCAATGGTCCTGATGCTTACGACATTTCATGGAGTGTTATGGCAAATGTCAACTTCTCAGAGGACCCGGGGCTTCAGATTCAAATTCCTTCATCGCAATACGCACTTGGAGCAGGGGAGCTTCGCAGCGTCCCTGTAACACTGACCTTGCCAGAGGAAATGTCGGCGGCAGTCGTTCTCATTCTCCGATTCGAGATGCGCTCACAAGGTGACATCGGAGTGAATTCAACTGAGGATATTCTCATTGAAGCACGCCAAGATCACCGTTGGGAGATGGAATTGACATATGATGGCATTCAGATTTTGAATGGGGATACAATCAATGCGGATCCCAATGAACAACTCAACTTTGTCTTCGGTGTGAAAAACGTCGGAAATCTCGTCGACCAGATTGACATTACGCCACAAATCAGCCTACAGGTTGCCGGCAACGATGATGGGCTGGGTTGGGGGGCTTGGGGAGACTCAAGTGACAGTTTATCGGTCAACAATACACAGAATCTCTCAATCGGAGTCAACACTTCGACTACAGCGTGGAAAGATACCGTGGCCACGGTGAGTTTCAACGGACTAAGCGATGACACCACAATTGCGCCATTTGTGATTCACATTCACACTAATCACGTTCCAGGATGGTGGATTCTTGCTGGGGGCGCCGACTTGGATATCGATCGAAATGGGGCCAATGTAACGCTGATTGTCGAGCAGCGCGGCAATTCACCTGCGTCACCGTTCATCAGCGGCTGGGTCGATGTTGGAGGATGGAGTGTCAATGTCAGTGAGAACATCTCATCGCTTTCACCCGGTGAAAGCACGAACTTCACCTGTGAGATTATTCCACCAGATGGAGCGATTTCAGGCCACACTGTCGAAATGACACTGCGAGCGAAGAATGGGGATGGGTCGGGCATGGGTCAAACGACACTGCCTTT
>CAXEUI010000130.1:0-4169 GCA_963999335.1 uncultured Candidatus Poseidoniales archaeon | reverse complement strand
CCTCTGCGATCTCCGCCACGGTTGTCACGTTGCTGGAATCCTCCACTACGACGATCACCGCCGCCACGGTTGTCTCGGCGTTGACCTCCGCCACCTCTGCGATCTCCGCCTCGATTGTCACGGCGTTGCTGTCCTCCTCTGCGATCTCCGCCTCGATTGTCTCGACGCTGACCTCCGCCGCCTCCACCAGTCTTTGGTGCTTCACAGCGATTGCAAATATCTCTCCATGCGAAGTTGTGGTTGCGACATTTGTCACAGTGCCAGTCCCCTTCTTTCATCTCTGGAGCTCCTCTCTCGTCATTTCCTTCACGACGAGAATCGGGCCTCTCCTTCGGGGGCGCTATTTCAACGGGTTGACCGACCAATAATTCGACTTGAGTGTCCCGAAATGGGCTGATGTGAACCACTGCAGCGGTGATTTCACCGATGACGGTCTCGACCTTGCCAACCCACTTTCCACCGGGTAGTTGCATGATTTGCCCCAACTTGGGCGCTTCACCCGTAAACGGCGCGAGCATGCCCCCTTCGTGGCTGATTTCTCGGATGTGTCCTTCAAAGGCCATGCTTTCACTGAGCCGAGGCGGCAAGCGAGCACGTATGAAGGCTCCCTTATTTTCGCCGTCCTAGCAATACCATGGCGACAACCGCTATGATTACAATGACGAGTGCAACAATTGCGATGATGAACCCCGCAACCGCCAAACCGTCGCTACCACCACTGTCACTGACAGGAGGTTGTGTTACAGTTTCATCTGCACCACTATCAGGACTGGCGCCTGCCTCGTGCGACAGATCCGAGCATTGATTCCAACTATCACACGCAGTGAGGATGATTGAGTTGGTTTCTGAATCGGGAATTCCAGCTCCATTGGCCATCCATTGGTTTCCACTGGTCAGGATGGTTGCCCATGGATTCCCGTTATTCGTTGCTGTGATGGTGACCGGATCCCCGTCAGGATCGCTGAATTGACCCGTAATCTCGTAGTTTTCACCAATCCACTCGTGGGATACGATGGTGATGCTGGGAGCTGCGGATGCCTTGGACATCCCCAAATTGTATGTGTGAGCGAAATCTGCCATCCCAGTTCCACCGGAATTGATGCGAACCGCGAAGGGCCCAGGTGACATTGATGCCAGGTCGACAGAAACAACGGTCTCACTGTCCACAGACACCGAGTCGCTGCTGGTCTGAGAATCTTCTTGCACGAGCGTAACAACAGCATCCATGGTTGGCATGCCTGTGGTTGGCGTCATCGTCACCGTCGCCAGACCTCCGCTCACAGTCCCAGAGATACGCATGGGCACTTGCAAAGTGTAGTTCCGCTCATCTGTGCTCTGACCTGCTGAATCGGTCGCCATACAGGTCACACTTGTACTGTCTTGACCGTCTGGAGCATCGGCGGACAATCCATCTGCATCGCTGGTCATCGACCAACCCTCTGCACCCGTACAGGAGATGAGTGGGGCGCCTTGGTCATCGGTCGCCCACGCGCCCATCTGATTGGTGGCGAGGAAGTGTACGACCCCCTCGTCTGCAATTGGCATGATGTTTCCATCTGCTGGCGCAGACATCGTCCAAGTGGGGGGGTCATCGACTTCGGGCGGCTCGGTTGTCATGTCAAAGAACATGTCTTGACCGATTGGCCAAATCGACATGTCATACCCCACATGGGTATCCACACGAAGGCGAGTTTCACCCTCAATACTGACAAGTCGGCTCTCTTGTGTAATCGTTTCATCAGATGTGCAAGTTCCTACGACCGGTGCATCACCCTGATGGTCATTGTTTTCTTCATCGATGCTACGCCCATCGCACTCTTCGAATGCACCGACGCGGAGCCCCTCTAAGGCTGGATAAATGACCGACAGATCTGCATCGGTCATGTTTGAGGTATTCATTGCCATGGTAAAATTATCATTGGACAATCCACCCAGTGTCATCCCGTCGAATACAAAGGTCCCATTCAACCAAACGATGATTCTACATTCATCGGGGTCGTTGATGGTCGTGTCACAATTTCTTCCAGGGGTCAGTGGAATATTGGGAATCTCGACACAGTCATTATTTGGTGATTGTTCACAAGATCGTTCATCAATGTGATTCATTGGCATTAAATTCCATTCTTGAACCGTCAAGGGGGTCTCTTCGGTATTCTCCCAAGTAGCATTGTACCAATTGACACCATCGCCACCGCGATGTGCGGGCCCGCCTCGGAATCCGATGCGAGGATTGGTTTGAGTGACACATTCTGCTGCGACGCTGTCAATGGCCTGATATTCATCCGATGAAAGCCATCCATTGTCTCCACCGGGCAATCCTACGAATAGTCCTTCCAAATCCAATCGAACTTGGTCCGCAAGCGTCCCATTAATCCAAGCGACCGCCTCGACGTATGCAGATTCCCAATCGTCATTCATCCGAATGTCGAAAGTAGCATGTGTGTAGTTGAACATGTCTTCAAAGGTCAGACCTTCACATGCCGCCTCGATGGAGCTCTGTCGTCCGGCCTCAAGAGGCATCGATTCCTCCGACATTTCAGCGGGTTGCTGAATGAGGCTGGTGAGCATCAATGCGGTTAGGAGGACGGCCCAAATGTTGCACTTGGTTGAACTTCGCATGATATGGGGACTTGGTTGCCGCTTGAATAGGCTTTCCCGGCCCACATCAAGTGTGCTGGGGAACACCATAGGTGTTCTATCCTACATTTTCCGCAAGCCAAGGCTCCACATGTTGACTGGCAAAGGGGTCGTTGTAGAACGGTGAGAATTCGTCGGTTGGAATGGCCAGTTTGATGATGGTCAACAATCGAATTTCACCCCCCCATGTTCCCAAGGCGACCGTGACCATCTCGGCAATCTTATTGCCACTGACTTCGACCACTTTCACGGTGTAGGGCAGAGTTCCTCCAGCATAATCGTGAGATTCTCCATAGGCGGTGGTCTCTAAGGTGAACCAGTTGGCTTGCAAACCAATTCCTTCGAGTTGTTCCATTGCTTGTTTGAGACGTTCTTCATCCGTCCCTGAACTTTCCAGATGCCACAACACCATCGATCCGGATCCGATTGCAGACAATGTACCCGGCAATCTGACGTGATTGACCACGAGAATCGTGGCCCCCTCTGCCCAGATATGTTGCTCGGATGCAGGCCAGTTGGGGGCGTCCGGATTCTCTGTCAACAATGGCACCCCCCAGTCTGCCGCTCCTGTAGGTTCAGAAACTCCGGCAAATCCAGACAAAATCACGCCAACCACGATGGTCACAACCAATGCACTGCGTGGCATCCAACGACTCGGCCAGAAATTTCGAGAATCCTCGGATGCGATGGCTCGAATCCCCATCCCAATCGCACCCGCAGGTAGTGCGACCCACCAACCCAATGGAACCAATATAATGGCGATGCAAAGCAAGGAGATTCCTTGATTGAACGGATCTGCTCGAAAGAAATCGACGATGTGAGAATGGGGGTGTTTCATTTTCCACTCGGTGCCAATTGCACCGAGGACACACAGCAGTGGAATCAGCCATGCTGTGAGTGTTCCTGCGACCTCCATGTCGCCCCGGCACACCTCAGCCCCATTGAATCATGTGGCGTTCTGTCAAGTTATGACTGGGATTCACAGCAACTCCATGAAGGACGAAGTCCACGGAAGGGCGAAGGCCATGCTCAAACTACGCTCTGCGACCTTTCGCTATCCGGTGCGACGCCCAAGACGATTTCGACCTTGGGCAACCCGTCCTGGACCGGGTATACGCGGAATCGATCTCACATTGTCAGGCGGTTCGATTCTAGGTCTGGTGGGGCCGAACGGTGCCGGGAAATCGACCCTTTTGCAGGTGATGGCGAATATACTCCCACTGGAGGCGGGACAGTTGAGTGTAGAAGGCGCCTCTACAACAGAGGCGTGTCGTGGTGCCATTGGATACATGCCCGAGCGCGTTACGTGGAATGGCCCGGGAACCGCCGGGCAAGTGATTGAGCGTCTGTGTACAATGCGCAATGTCCCATCGACCGAGGGCCAAGAGTTGCTAGACTTGGTGGGCCTAGACAGTCGTTCAGATGATGATTTGTCGACCTTTTCGCAAGGAATGAAACAGCGATTGAGCCTCGCAGCTGCATTGTTAGGTGGCCCCAGTATCCTGCTTCTAGATGAGCCCCTGAACGGCCTC
>CAXEUI010000129.1:0-4180 GCA_963999335.1 uncultured Candidatus Poseidoniales archaeon | reverse complement strand
AGGCGATGAACACGACCACAGGGAAACGACACAACACAACATGAGCAGTTCGAATATCGAATACATGGATTTCAATGCACTTACCACCCCGGGCAATGCGGAGGTACAGGTGATGCCCGCACCCGATGGTCGGGTTTACGCCTACCAAGCGGGTTGGAATGATGTTCACATCACCGATGTTACGGATCCAACCAACACGACAGTGATGGGTGTCTATCACGACCCCAATACCCAGGTTTTGGATGTGAAGTACATCGAATACAACGGAAACGAATTCCTAATTCTACAGAATCAACTCGTAGATGCAGGCTATGCAGACCCCAATGTGGGCAATTGGGACGACCCGGTGCAAGTCAGTGTGACATTGATTGATGTCACGGACAAGACCAATCCACACTACGTAGATTCATGGTATGACTTCGATCATCCCAGCGGACCCCACAATCTCTACACACAGATGATTGATGAAGAATGGTACATCCTGGTAGCCAATCCCGATTACACCCAATGCGACATCGGACAAGGGGATGCTTGTGGTGGCATCACCATCGCCCATCTCAATTTCGATCTGCAGAACAGCCTGCCTCGAATCGTCAAGATTGGGGAGGCTGAGGTGGCTTGGGAAACAACCCGAGGTGGCTGGATTTACATTCACGATATGACCAGCCAGAAATGGCCGGGTGACGATGTGAATGATCCGCGGCATGGACGGACCTACATCTACGGCGCCTATTGGGAGGCGGGTCTGCGGATTTTCGACATCTCGGATGTCCCACATCCGACCAATTCTCCAGCAGAATACATCTGGCATGGTTCCGCCTGCCGGGCAAGTGGTGGAACACAGGCTGCCTGTAACTGGCGGGCACCCGAGGTGGGACATTGGGATGACTTCGCTGACCTAGATGAGGATGGGGAGATTGACAGTGGCCCCACAGGCAATGAGAATGGGGGGCGCGCCTCCTACATTCACTATGCTGAACCCTTCCCTGAGATGGTCGATACCAGTCATCTGGGTGGTCCAGAAGACAAACGGCATCTGACAATCCTCGCAGTTGAGGTTCTCTCTACGACAGAGGGCACGGGACTGGTCTACATGTTGGATACGACCAATTACACAACGAACAATGGAAATGTGCACTTTGAGCCCAGTCTGTATTCAACGTGGGAAATTCCAACGGCGTGGAGCCATTGCTTTGGTGCTTCATGTGAAGACAACCCCATCGGCACTTCATCTGAGAACGCAGGAGAAGAATGGTTGTTGTTCAGCCCACACAATCTGGACAGCGTCTATTTTCCAACCAATGACGACAACCTGCCAGACAACAGCCATGGAGGCACATGGGATGGGCGACTCTACGTCAGCCACTACCATGGTGGAATGTGGGTGGTCGATGTTGAGACATTGATTCATTCAGGATTGACCGGACAGGATCGCAACGACACCAACATGGAAGCAACGCTCGGATTCTATCTCCCTCATGGCAGCGAATATGGAGAGGCGCTGGACAGTCAATACTACGACTTCGGCTGGATACCATTTCTCTGGGCGGCTGAATATCACGATGGATATACCTACATGTCCTGTATCACCAGTGGACTCTATGTGGTTCAACTTGACATTGATGAACCTTATCGCGGCGTCCTGATGAACAATGGATAATCGGCCCTAAGGGCCGATTCTTACCAAATCTATCAAGGGTTGCTTTGAACAATGGGTGTCATCACCGGTGGGCATTGGCCATTGGCGAGGGGGTGTGAGAATGCGTAGAGAATCGTTGTCATCCGATGAGGTTGCGGCCGATAGAATGGTGATTGCGGCCGCATTAACGCTGCTCATCATATCAGCAGTCTCCATCATCGCCTTGCTGGCGTCTGATGAAGACAATATTCCCTCATCCAATGATTGGGAATGGGTTGACCCGATTACTGAAGTTGAAGATGACAATCACAGTCACACAGATCTCCTCGCGCATCGACTTTCGACCCCAAATATGCAACTCATCGATTATCACAACCTCAACTGCGATGGTGAAATGTTCCCACCACCTGAACTCGACAATACCGCGGGTCGCCCCTGTGATCATGAATTGAAGAACACGGCCCCGACACCTGGCGATAATTCCGAAGTCATCATTGAGGGGAACTTCCATGAGGGCTGTGTGATTCATGGCGATGGGTCAGGTGGATGTTTTGCATACGTCGCAGCATACAACCAATTCCACATTCTCGATATTTCGGAACCGAACGATATACAGATGCTGAGCACGTATTACGCTGAAGTCGCTAGAATCATCGATGTGAAGGTCACAGATGACAACAACTGGGTACTCATCAACCACGAATTGACCAACAGTGAATTGGATCCCATCCCGAATGATGATGATGCCAACAGTGGCACCAATCGATTGGATGTCATCTATGTCGGTGACAAAACATCTCCAATCAAGGTTGCAGAGTGGAACAACCCACCCGCTGGATTTCACAATCAGGACATTCACGTCTACTGTGATTGGGATGGAATTACGAATCCAGATGAAGAATGCAGTCTCTTCCTCTTCGGCGCCGACCCCTACCCAGAAATCGTTGCTGGTGGACTTGGATACAAGGGCACTCAAATCTTCTATGTGCCTCTCGGATTTGAGTCATGGTTGCCCAATCAGAACGATGAGCAGCAGAACTCGAGTCGGGAAATTTTGCGTTGGGGCGGATACACTCCAGATCCTGACACAACATGCGGTGGGACTGTATTCAATCACGACAATGTCGTCTCTAAACACCCCATCACAGGACAAGTTCTGCTCTACATCGCATATTGGGATGCTGGACTGCGAATTGTCGATGTCTCAGACCCTGCAACCATTGCGGACCCATTTGGAATCAGTTGGCCACAGAATGATGAGGTTGGACGTTGGATGGGGTGCCCGAGCGCGGATGAGGGGTGGTATGGCCCAGATGGCGGAGGACACGCCAACATGACTGCGAATCAGTGGGGAGGGTCTTCTGGAGCGGCCAACGGCAACGGATGGATTCACTACGTGGTGCCCTACGATCACCTCATTTGTTCTGGAATCTGGGAAAGCAGCCCACAACCATGGCCAGAACAATGTGGAACGGGGCCCAGTGATGCAACCTACGGAGTCAATTGGCGTCACTACACTCTGATTGCACCCGAATACGGCAGTAATGACAACCACACTGGATTCGTGAGGACCATTGATACCACCGATCCGGCCAATCCATTTTTGGTCAGTGAATGGAAATTGCCGGGCAATGGTATCAGAGAAAATGGCAGTGAGCATGACAATCATTTCATTCCGAATATGTACATTTACAGCCCTCACAATGGAGATACTGGATTGGATGGACATGTCTACTGGACGCATTACCACGGCGGTGCCTGGGTGACCGATCATGGCCGAATTTGGGATGAAATCGTCTGGAATACGCCCGATGGGACACCCGCACCCGAACTGGGGTGGCAGGCGATTGGAAGTCTAGCGACAACGCATACCATGGGTTACTTCCTGCCTTCGGGACCCATTTGGATGGATGACCCGACTGTATTCCTCGAATACGATATGGCGGATTGCTGGGCGTCATGTATGATTCCATTCAACTGGGGATTGCAATTCGATCCACGGGGATTCATCGTCATCTCAGAGATGGTGAGTGGAGTCTATGTCGTTCAGATGGAGGAAGATTACGATGCTCAGAATGACTTCCCTCCGATTTGGAATGCTGAAGCTGCAGTCGAGGAGTGAGTCAAATGGCATCTGGCCGGTTTGGTGCGCTTGTGTTCGTGTCCATTCTACTATTGTCCAGTGCAGCCCCATTGGCTTCGGCCCATGGTGCAAATACGATCTGGATTATTGCAAGGGGAACATATCTGCAACCGGATGCGATAGAGGTCATTCAGAATGATACTGTGGAGGTGCACAATTCTGCAGATCAGAACCGAACGGTACAAGTTGATTTCGATGGAGATGGACTGTACAATGGAACCCATGATGTTCAATGCAGTATGAATGGCAGTGAATTCTGCGGATTCTGGGTGGATCCCGCAAATTGGAGTGCAGGGCAGTGGGACATCGAAATCATCGAAGAGAATGGCACAACGATGTACGCCAGACTCACCATTCAATCAGACATCCACGTAACTGGAAATCCAATCGGATATGAA
>CAXEUI010000128.1:0-4189 GCA_963999335.1 uncultured Candidatus Poseidoniales archaeon | reverse complement strand
TTTGACCATGCTGGCATCCAATCTCTGGCGATGAGAAGGACAGGGACGAGCAACAGAGCAACCGTCAGAACCAGCGTTGTGGCACTCGCCATGGATGCCCTTTCATTCGCAGGTCGTTGAAGGTTGGGCGTGGCCGATGCGCTGAAGTTCGGTATCACTTCGCACAGGATATGGGCGAGATGGTTTCGGATTGGCGCGCCCATGCTGCGGAGAGTGAGTTGGCCAGACTGGTGGAAGAACTTCGGCCCGGCGAACTCGACGTGTGGCTTGATTCAGCAACGCCGAGACTGCCCGAGACCGTTCGCATGAACCCTTGTCGCTCAGATGTGGAATGGACACGAAGAGAATTGCTTGAGATGGGGGCAACTCCAATTGAGTGGTTCACTGGAACAGGAGGTGCATACACCCTGCCTTGGGAGAAGGCGAAATGTCCGGATGAAGAACTGCGTTTGAAGATACAATCACTCCATTCAACGGGAAGAATCACCCAACAAGAGTCGGCATCGATGATGCCCGTTCAAGCTCTGGATGTGCAACCAAATCATCGTGTTCTCGATCTCTGTGCGGCCCCGGGATCCAAAGCCACTCAGATTGCAGAATCTCTGGATTGGCGTGGGTTGGTTGTGGCCAATGAACCCAATCCAGGAAGAGCCAACCATCTGGTCTCGAACACGCAACGTTCAGGGCACCTGAACATGGTCGTCGTACGTGAGGATGGGCGCAATTTTCCTCGTGTTGCTGAACCCGGCTTCGATCGCGTATTGGTTGATGTGCCTTGCACAGGAAGCGGTACGACTCGGAAGAACACCGATGTCTGGTCGAAATGGAAACCCCTGCATGGAAAACAGATGTCGCGACTGCAAGTGAGCATCCTCTCTAGGGGCGCCCTGCTTCTTCGGCCGGGTGGACGAATGGTATACTCAACCTGCTCGATTGACCCACAAGAGAATGAGCAGGTGGTCGAGATGATTCTGGAACGCTTCCCTTGGCTGTCCCTGACTGAAGTGAATCGTGAGGAAATGTTTCCTGGACTCAAGACGCGGCCCGGGATGACGGAAACGACGGGGTCTTGTATTCGAGTATGGAACGATGAGAATGACGGCTCCGGATTCTTCATCGCTGTCTTCACTCAAACAGAATCCGAACATGATTCTGCACGTGCTACGCGCGCACACCCACGCGATGAAGGACGAGAACCCATGCCAATCGAACCAAATCCACCCGGACAGAATGATCTGCGTATTGCAGAGCATGATGATCTGATGCTGTTTGATGAATGGGGCATAGATTCTCATGGACTGGCCATGTGGAGAAGGGGACACTTTGCGCACCTCAGCACAGAAGGGATTCGAGATTGGATGTGGGCCGCTCCTCGACTGACTGGCAAAAATCGGCTCTATCCTGGGGGTCATTGGCAACCGATGCGAGTTCTGCAAGCAGGTCAACCAGTCTGGAAGTTGAGAGGAGGACACAATCGATTGGTTTCAACGGGGCTTCACGTTCTTGCAGATCACATTCACAAACATCGATTCGAAATAGACGAAGCGTTGCTCGATCGACTGCTCAAAGGTGAAGAGCCGGGGCGCTCGACGCTGGATGATGCATTTCAGAATGAGCGTGACGGGGGAATTCTGCTGAATTATGCGGACGAACATATCCCTGCTTGGCTGGCTGGAAAACTCAGCCTCATGATGGCGGATTCAGAGCAATACATCCTCAAATGGAAACTGGGTCTGTAGTCACGACATTCATGCGCCATCAACCACCCGCATTGTGCATGGACGGGGACAAGGTGGGTTCTTGGGCGCCATTCTGCGTCGCGTTCGTCCTGTTGTCAATGGCCGGATGGGGGTTGTGGACAATCCCAGAGAATGCAGAGATAATCGAAGGGGATTCCCAAGAAGAAATTCCTCGTTTTGTCGAACACTTTCCGATGAATCTAGAGGATGATGTCCCACACGATGATGTTCTACGGATTTCGTGGCACCCCGAAGACAGTGAATTGGGCACGCTGAAGACCAACGATCGCTATCTTGAACTTGGAGAGAGGCAAGTGGTCAATCACGATTCAGAACCTGCGAATGCAGAATTGCATGCAATGGTTCGTTGGTCAGATGAACAAACGCTCAATGTGACAGTCGATATCCAAATCCTAGCCGAACTCGAGAATGGAATCCTACGATTGATCTTGATTGAAGATGATGTAGAGATGTTTGGTCGGACACCCTCACAACATGCCGTCGTTCGATTATACGACCCAACGCCCATCACCGATGGGAATGGGACCATCCATCGAGAACTCACCCCGGGCCATGGATTGACAATCGAGGATGCGGAGCGCCTTCGATTCGTGATTCTCCTATCAGATATGATGACGGAAGAGAATCATGCCCTGCTCTCGATGAGCCTCCCTCTCTCTGACAATGGACCGACGGATTCTGGCCACCGG
Source organism: uncultured Candidatus Poseidoniales archaeon (assembly GCA_963999335.1). GTDB lineage: Archaea > Thermoplasmatota > Poseidoniia > Poseidoniales > Thalassarchaeaceae > MGIIb-P. The sequence continues at coordinate 1,740 of CAXEUI010000128.1, read as the reverse complement.
GCGTCCACCCTTCTCGGCCTGGGAATCATCATATTGAGCCTGACCGCTATCGTTCGCTCGGAGTGGAAACGGGAGGTCATGCTGCCAAGATTGAGTGGTAGCAGAGATGTCAAAGGGCAGCCCATTGCCCACTTGAAAGCGGGGCTACGTGATGTGCATCTTCGAGAGGTGCGCGTGTTGTCTCCGTGGAGATTGGCAAAGGAGATTCGAGAGATTGACCTCCCTGCAGGAACTGAACGAACAATCACTGTTCGCGTCAAACCGGACCGTGGGTTGAATGAAGTTTACACGTCAATAATCGAGACTGAATGGAGCATCGAAGTGGACGAAATGGGTGGATGGGTTCTCGACCTCACACTCTACAAAGAGCCTCCGACATAGATTCAAGGTCCGTCGAGAATACCGCGAATCATGATTGACGACACCGATCGTCGAATCCTTGCCGTCCTGCTCGCCGATGCTCGAACTTCGATGCGTTCGATTGCAGAGGAGGTGGGTGTGGCGCTCGGCACTGTATCAAATCGCGTCAAACGAATGGAGGCGATGGGTGTCATTCAGGGATATGAAGCGCGTCTAGATGCTGAAAAGATTGGCTGGACCATGACTGTTCTCTGCGGCCTTCGCATCGAGAAAGGGCAACTGATGGAGGTTCAACGAAGAATCGCCGAGGATTCACGTGTCTTCGCAATTTACGATGTCACGGGTGAATTTGACTCGATGGTCCTGGCTCGCGTACGCGACCGCGCACACTTGGATGATCTGTCCAAGACCGTCTTGTCGAGTGAAGGCATCATCCGAACTGTGACACATGTCGTTCTGAATACCGTCAAACAAAATGGCGTTCAACTTCCCTAGCGAAGGGAATCCCCGTCCGAGGGTTCAAGAACGCTCGCTCGACCGTTTGGCCTATGGCCGTCTCCGGGACAAGAGATGATGGGGATTCGGCAACGGCCGATAATCTACCTTCGAACCTCCGTTGGACCGACCTTCTGCTGAGAAATCCAGCCAGCGATGCGGCGCCCATGCACGCCTTTGGACGATGGGAAGACCAACCGCATCAACATGTACCGGCAGCTCGTCTGGCATCCTCTCCATGGCAAGGACTGCTGATTGCGGACGAAGTGGGACTCGGAAAAACAATCTCAGCGATTCGAATCATTCGCAGACTCCACGCAACGGGTGAGACCGGGGCCGTCATCGTTGCCTGTCCTGGCTCACTTCGCTCAAAATGGAAGCAAGAACTGCATCATCGAGGGGACCTTGAAGTTGAGGTGGCTGACAGTGGTCGTCGTCTACTCAGAATCGTCGAACGATTGGCGGACGGGGAACCGAGAATCGTCATCGTCAGTCACGGTATTCTACGAAGATCAGCGACCCTTGAGCAATTGATGAATACATTGCCAGAAGTGATGTTGACCATCATCGATGAAGCACATCATTGTCGCAACCCTCGAAGCCGCTTGCACGATGCGGCTCAATTGCTGACAATGCGCTCACGTCAGAGTGTTCTCATGACGGCAACCCCCATCAATCTGCGAGAAGAGGAACTGTGGGTACAACTCAGTTTACTGGCACCAGATCGATGGCCAACAATCGAGCAGTTCCATCGCACGATGAGGCCCACCCGAATGCTCAACGATGTATTGGATGGGATTTCTCGACCCGTGCCAAATCTACCCAGAGCCATAGACCACTTCCGGGCACTTCAGCACACGATTGGTTTTGCAGGCGATCCTCGAC
>CAXEUI010000127.1:0-4195 GCA_963999335.1 uncultured Candidatus Poseidoniales archaeon | reverse complement strand
GTAATGAAAACCCAGATCAGCAACCTCAACCACGGTTTGATTCATTAGCTCTCTCTTTGAGGCAGGCACAGACGGGCTTTCAGTGGCCATTGAACTGCCCAGCCATCATCTCTTGTCAATGACCATGAGGATCAAGAGCAAGGGGAGGTAGGCCACCGAGGCCAGAAGAACGTGGCGTGCCGAGGCCGTTGATCGATTCAGGGCAGCTTCAAATCCATACCACAGAAAAACCAGGCCCAACAAAAGGGCTCCTATCAGGTAAACCATCCCGGTCAGACCTGAGGTGGCGGGCACCACGCTGAGACCCAGCAACAAAGCAGTGAAGACCAGGATCTGCCCACAGGTTTTTCGGCCCTCGGTATCAGCGGGAGACAACATGGTGAAACCGGCTCGCTGGTAATCGTTCCTGTAAATCCAGGCAATCGACAAAAAGTGCGGGAACTGCCACGCAAAGAGAATTCCAAACAGGACCCAGGCCTGAAAGTCGAGGTGACCCCGGGCCGCCGCCCAGCCAATCAGGGTGGGCATGGCCAGCCATGAAAGCCAGGCAAACCAATGCCCCATCCTTGAATCCCAAGTCCACATTTCTTTGGAGCGCCACGCTCTATAGTCATCAGGGAGTTGGTTGTAGACCTGATTGGAGACCCAATCCACCTCTGGCAATCGTTGCCAGATCAGCATGGCCACCGTCTGCCAGATTAACCATCCAATCAGGGCGGCCTGCACCCATGACCACAGCATGGCGCCGAAGATGCTCAAAATGGCGACGGGCAAGGCCCAGAGAGCAAAACCGATTGAGGCGGAACCCGCTGTGCCAATCCAGCCCGCTGCTGGAATCATCACGGTCTCAGGTGCCTCAATTCTCTCGCGGGGCAATCCGAGAAGAAGCAATGGGAGGAAAACGAGGATGCTGGACATCTGAAGGAATTCGAACGGGGTTCTCCCACCCCCTGATTCTGCAGTCTCAACCGCCTTCTTGATGTCGATTGGATTCATTGTCGATGTGTGCCAGTCTACGATGAATCCCGCCGAATCGATGATGATTACACCTTCTCCGATTCCCGTCGGCAATTGCTGGGCAATCGCCCCATCCCTCTCATCTATCATCAATGGCCATGAACCGTTGAGTTTGGCCGCATGAGCATCTCCGTCGTAGATCTCAACCCCTTCCCCGGTAATCAATTGAGCGAAGGCGACCGAATCTCCGAGAGCATCCTGCACTTCGAGGAAATCCTCCATCTGGAGATCGGCCGCAGGGGAGCCCGATGTGAAGACACCTAGAATCAGTGCATCTCTTCCATCGAGTAAATCACCGAGATTGGCGCTTCCATTGCCATGTTTCAGAAGAATGAAATCGGGCGAAGCCGTTTCTGATTGCTGCTCACCGGGTCCAATGTCAGGCAATGCTGTCACAGCCGCCATCGTGGTTGCAGCCATCAGACAGATGACGACCAGCGCCGGCCAAGGTGGAAGTCTAGTTTGGACGAGGAAGCCCAACAACCCCAGAACCGAAATGACCGGCAAGGCAGCGAACCAGCCAGATGCGAACCAAGCACTGGGCGCCTCCTTCACCTCGAACCGGAGAACGCCGACCAAATGGCAGTCGACCGTGTAGATTCCGTCGGACATCGTAGCACAAAGGTCGATGACATACATTCCTTCATCGAGAGGTTCCTTGGTGATCCAGGTCCATGCGATGCGACCCGTATCGGTCTGTCGTGAACCATGGGGCGGATTCTCCGCATCCATCTTCAGACGAGCTTGGAATTGCTCCTCTTCGGGTGGAATGGGGTAATGGACGCCTTGTTCCCACGAATCCAAAGGTCCAATCACATCAATTTGCAGTTCGTGATAATCATTGGTTCCAAACGGAGAATGGGGTGTGAATTCGATTCGAGGCAACCCATTCGAACTGACTGAGATGTTGAGAGACGGTGTCAGCAGATCTGCATCGATCTGAAGTCCACTCGGCAAATCGTAGGTATCCCAATACAAGTGGCCATTGGCGGCCTGACAATTGTGAATCACGGAAACATCGAGCGTGATGGTGTCGTTGGAGTTCAGCAACGCATCGATTGGCGCTTCGATGGTGAATTCCTGTGCCTGATTCCAATCATATTCGAGAACTTGAGATTCAGTGGCTTCATTGTCGAGTACCAGACTGTCGCCAACCATCACCGTCACGAAGAACGTGGTATCTCCTCCAGCCGGTGTTCCAGGAATCCAGTGCTCACCCTTGCACTGCGTCCCTTCAGCATACAGTCCGGCATAGAGTTGCACAGTCAAATTGCCTTGCAACAAGGCGGCTTCTGTGGCAGGGGGGCTGCTGAGTGAGAGGAGATTCTGCATGAAGGGGGAGCCACCGAATTCACGATCTCCATCGGGCTGGCCGGTCTCACTGGGCAGGGTTCGGGCAAGGTTCTCACTTCCTCCAGAACCATTGACGTACAATCCGTGAGATGTGGGCAATTCCCACTCAAGGCCCGGCCCGGTTGGGAACGCATCTGCTGAACTGGAATGGGGCAGTATCGAAACGGCCAGCATGACTGCAATCAGGACCAGCAACTTGCGAGAGTGTCGAGTCTCACCAGCCGGATGCATGGTCTACCCAAACATTGGCAATAGATGAATCCGGCGGCCCTAAGGGCCGCCGCCTAAAGTGGGATAATTGGGTGAGTACAGGCTGCAATCAGTGCCCCTGAACCGATGGCCAACGCGTTGACGGTCCCTTTGCCAATCAAACCCCTGTTCTCCAATATGGCACCGAACAGTGAATCAATCTGACAACCGATGAAACCAATGATTGTGACGCTGAGGATGAATTCGGATGGAGATGCGACCGCATCAGCTCCAACCAGTGTTCCCAGAACGAGGCCGACCACTGCAATGAGCAGGGCACCTGCCATTGCTGCAAGTTGGCCAGTGGAGCTGAAACCTCCATTGATTCCCTGTTCACATCTCTTCATCGTGGTGATCATGAAAACACGTTCATCCAAACTGCCCAATTCGCTGGCAAAGGTATCCGATGCAGCGACAGCGACAGCGACTGTGAAGATGGGGAACATTGTTTCCCAATCTCCCGTCACAGTAGCGATGATGGAGACGATCAGCGGAACGCCGCCATTGGCCACGACATTGGTCCAACCTCGCTCACCTTCCGCCATTTCATGAAGTCCTTTCTCGACCTTCTCTTCATATCTCCATCGCGTCGCTGCGAATCCCGTCCCGAGGAAGGATAACAGAATCAACAGCCATGACCAGTGCCCGGCTATAGCAACACCCAAACCGAGTGCAGCAGCAGCCCAAGTCCCCTCTTCGTTGAGGATGTGACGAAGCCGACTGATGATGATCAGGACGAGGATGAGGCCGAATGAAATCAGCAGATTCGTCTGGTCAAATCCACCGACCATCTCGAATTCCATCGTAACCCTCCTGCTGTCTGAACCGACGAACGCGATTGAATGTTTTCACACTGGACATGTCTACGACATGTATCCTCTAGAAATTCTGTTGAGTCAGCGCAGCGAGTTGCGCTTGATACTCGTCCACTTCGCTCCCATCCGGTGCGGCTCTTACACTGTGCAGCAATCCCGTCCCGATGATTAATACGGCTGCAATCATCATTACTATAATCATCAGATAAAGAATGACAAATGACAAATCACTCATCCCTGAGTTCTCCGCGAAGATTTCAAAGATGGTCAATATTCCATTCCAAGATGCATGCCCCATCATTGCCAAACACAAACCAAGGCCAATTTTCTCAGGTAGTGGAATCTTAATCCACGGTTCTTTTTGGATAATCGCTTCGGCAGGAGTCCAAATTTCAACACCTGAAGGTCCTACGGTCACGCCACTTTCTACAACTTGGCCAGGCGTTTCAATGAACTCCCCACTCTTCTTGTCAATCAATTTCCACTGAGCATCCTGAGCGTCTGGTGACTTAATCTGCAATCCAATCTCTGCCGCTCTTTGCAATTCAGTTGCACGACCTCGCATGAGAACCCAACCCATCGCCGCTCCTGTCATCCCCGTCCATACCGCATGTCCTGGAATTGAACCGATACCACGAATCAGCATGGTAAGAGGAAACCCTGCTGTCCCAACAATATACATCAGATTCTCCAGAATTGCAAATCCTAATCCAACTGTAAATCCAATCTGGAATCCATGTTTGGGCGATTTGATTTTGGAT
>CAXEUI010000126.1:0-4214 GCA_963999335.1 uncultured Candidatus Poseidoniales archaeon | reverse complement strand
GGCGCTCAAGTTGACGTAATTTCGGAACCTCAGTCATCTGTGACACCGCCTCGGATGCCCAGCCTTCGCTCGGCGTCGATTTGTAATTGTCGGATACCACCTGCGCGCCGCGATTCACGACGGACCTCCCCCCAGGCAATCATGCCAAGAACACTACTGGCGATGATCATCGATGCGATGAAACTCAATGCAATCATCAATGCACAGAACAGGCCGAATAGAGAAAAGAAGCCCATCGGAGAGAATGAAATGATGGCGAAACCAGTCACATCAGACACGGCGGAACCCACCAAGGCGAGGCCGGATGCGCCACCCATCGCGACCAGAGACGAATGGACGGAACGCCCCTTGTCCCGCTCCTCCCGATAGCGTTCAACAACGTGAATGACGTAATCAATTCCGACACCGAGACTCATCGCAGCAATTGCAACAGTGACCATGTTGAGGCCATAGCCTGCGGCTGCAATCATTCCATACAGCCAAACAACGACGATCAGAATTGGGAAGGTGGTGATGAGGGCAAGAGTCAGAGCACGCTCCCCCCAGAAGAAATTCAGCAAGAAGATGACGAGGCCACAAATTCCGCCGATGGTACCCCCATAGACTTGAGCCATCACGGCACCGATTGCGAAGCCAGCAAGCAAACCCCATGATGCCAATAGAGCCACTTCTTCCTTGCCTCTACGCAAAGCCGCAGTCGATTGATTGACGGCTGGCCTAAAGCCCCACCACAGGGTGATGAGACAGAGGTAGACACCCAAAATCAACGAGCTCTGAAGCTCATTTTGCATGCTTGATGCGGCGACATATCGAGTGACTGGAGAACCGGTTGGGATGGCCCAAGTTACAGGATATTCTTCAGAGGACGAAGTGAGACTGCTACGAACATCCATGGGGGTGGCAGATAGGTTTGCGAACGGTGCCATGTCTCGTTCGAGTTCATCGAGTGCCAGTGCAGTAACCGTGAACTGCTCGGGCCTGATGAGTCCCCAGTGCATGGTCATTCGAACGTATTCTGGATTAGATTCATCTGTACAGAGATGCGTCGCGTTTGGATTCAGTTCACATTCGGGTGAGACGTAGTTTTGTGGAATACTTGGTGGAATCTCAGGGATGATTCCAGTAGCCGGAATACCATGAGTGATCAGATATCCATAGAGAAATTGTAGACACCCGCGAGATTGGGTGTCTGGCACGCCATTGATTGTCTCACAATTGACACCGTTTCCAGTTAGAGATTCATTCCATCCTGCCTTTGCGAATGGCTCAGAATCTACTGCGAGGCTCACCTTCGACCAGTTCACCAATTCGTCGATGGCATGCATCTCAATCACGCCAGTGGGCAGAGCGGTGAAACGCCCCGGATCTTCGGGACTGGCGTGATTCATATTGAAGCGCAGTTCACTGATGGCGGCGAATACCTTAGGATCTAGAATGTCGCCTTCGATTAGGATGACACCGGGTTCGCCCTCAGAACTGAATCGGTCATTGATGAGAAGGACGGACTGGGCAATATCAGATTCTTCATCTAGGAAATCATCGACATTGAAATCCCCCTCCAGAGACAACATCATCGGGATGGCAATGGCGGTGAGAATGAGCGTGATGATGATTACACCAGGTGCCGCCCAAGCCGAACCACCCGAGATGCGAGACAACCAATGCTTGGGAACCATATACAGACGGTTTCCAGTGTCTTCCTCAAGACGTCCGCGGTTCTGTATCCAGAGATCGATATCGTAACGAATCAGAGGAGCCCATAGGCCAGTCAGAACAAACGCAGAGGCAACGCCCAGTGCTGCTTCAAGACCGAAGGAACGTAGTGCAGGAATGCTGGAGGCGAAATTGGCGGAGAAGGCCGCGATTGTGGTCAATGAGGTCAGCATGATGGCACGACCAACACGAGAAAGACTGGTGTGGACGGCTTCATCCGTGGTCTTGCCTTTGTTTCGCTCTTCCTTGTACCTGTGAAGAGCGTGTAAACTATCATCAATGCCGAGCGCTAAAATCAGAATCGGCAATAGATTGCTGAACTGACTGCGACTGATGATCTTGATGTCAAATGTGCTACCAGCAATCATCCCCCACCCGATTAGGCCCTGCATCCAAAGTAGACTGAAACCTAGTGTAGTCACCACAATGGCGACATCAGAAACTCGGCGTAGACTTGCCCAGAGCAACACCAAGATGCACAGGAACATTGTCGCGAGAAGGGTGACAGATTGTTGCAATTCACGATTGACTTCGATGTTGATTCCGATCGGTGGTGCCACCAATGAAACAGACAATTGATCTGTCACTCTGATCTTCTGTTCAAGGCTGAGCAGGGCCCAATCAGCAGAACAGGGACCCTCTCCTGATTCTTGACTTTCTAGACACTCTTCTCGAGTCAGATTGGGTGGAGTCGTATACAATGTCAAGCCGTGCCAAGTCATCGAATTGTCTTCAGAACGGGCTTCCCCCCAATCAAAGGTGTAACCCGTATTGGTCATATCCGCCCAGTCCAATTGAATCAAAATCCAAGTTGATGAAGCAGACCATCGACCTGGCATCCAAACCGCATTCTGGAAGGTGCCATCCTCTCCAACCTGACCACCCACGGGTCCAATTACAGGACTGTCTGAATCGGGAAGGAAAGCACGGTCGGTCGTCGTCCAACGCATGAATACGCTGGGTTTGGCTAGAATCATTCGATTGGCAGCAAGGTCGATGTGAGCCTGTGTCACGTTCTCATCATCAAATCTCAGGCACTCTAACACCCCACAATCAGACCAATTCGTCAGTGGGGGCACAACATTTCCAAACGGGTCGAAGGCCGAACGCGTAAACAAAGAACGATTCGCCATGAATGATTCAAATTGCTCATACAAGGAGAGGGTGCCATTGGAACTCTCTCCTGTCAATTCACTGACAATGGGACGATAATACTCTGATAATGGATCGTTGCGTACAATCATAATCTTCTGTTCAAGTTCTTGCAGGAAACTCAGATTGAAGACACCGCCTTCAGGAATTCCTTCCCCGGACATTCCTTTGCCATCCCCTTGGAAAGGTGCTATTTCTTGCGGTGTTGGCAATGCCAATCTGTCAGGGGTACCATCGGCATCTGTATGGGGTGCTTGGTTGCCGTTCTCGACAAAAGATGGGTCTCGAATTGAAACTAGGAAACCGAGCGTTGCTTCTTTGGAAGAAAATTCGTCATTAATGACGTCGTTCGCCTCCATCTCAGGGCTGTCCATGTCATAAGATTCGACGTCTATTGGGGTCAGAGTTTGCTGCAAACCCGGTACCATGATGAGCGAAAATAGAATGATGCCCACATGGAATTTCAAGCGATTGCGAATGGCAAAACTCGCAACGCTAGAGAAGTCCCTCATGTACCCGCCGGCCGTAGGCCGGAGAGTTGAGTATAAGGGCGTGTCCATCACATGCCCGCGTCTCGAAGAGCCTCTAGAGCCTCGCGCTGAGAAGGGGTCAAAGACTCTGGTTCATCCAGCGTGAATTCGATGTCGAGATCGGCACCTGCAAAGCCCATTTTCGGCAACCGTTTCCGATCTCCGATTCGCGTCGCTGCGGCCACTTTCACGGAAACCGTCTTTCCAGCTGGTGTCGCAACTCGAACCTCGCCGCCAAGCATCAGTGTCGAGTACGAAACAGCCACCTCTTGGACGAGATGTTCCCCCTCCCATCGGCGACCTTCTTCAGCATCAATTCGAAGTGTGACCGTCAGATCTCCCGGCTCACCGGAGGGATGTTCATTGCCCATCTTCGGCAACTTCAGTTGTTGTCCATGTTTGGCCCCTTTCGGAACATTGAGGGTCAGGCGCGTCTTCTTTCTTCGAACCCCGAGATTCGTACAGTGGACACAGCCTCTGGCTTTGCACTCAGAACATCGTACCAATCGGTTGTGTGTGAACTGAACTTTTCCACCCTCCAATGCGCGTTCAATCTCGATGTCCAAAGGGGCTGAGATGTCGGCACCTTTTGCAGCCTGAGGTGAGGCGGTGCGCGATTGTCCAGCAAAGGGCGAGGCCTGGGGACGAGCAGCCCCCCCCACGAACTGTCGGAGGATATCATCGATGCCCATTCCTCCCATGCCACCGGGCATTCCACCCATGCCACCGAAGACCTGTTTCATCTGTTGCTCCTCGTCATATTGGCGCCGTTTTTCAGGCGTCTCTACCTTCTCCCATGCACTCTGGACCGCCTTGAAA